>NZ_JAAKYA010000042.1:313-136329 GCF_011044775.1 Limisphaera ngatamarikiensis
TGCCACTCCGGGCTTGGCCGGGCGGTGCCGGGTCTTTTACGCTGCCGGACTGTGATTGCCTTGGTGGATTACGGCAGCGGCAACCTGCGCAGCGTGTTCAAGGCGTTGCGCCACGTCGGGGCGGAGGTGCGGATCGTTCGGCGTCCCGAGGAGCTTCGGGACGCGCGCGCGGCGGTCTTGCCCGGTGTGGGCGCGTTCGACGATTGCATTCGCGCTCTGGAGCGACAGGAGCTGCTCGGGGCGTTGCGGGCGTTTATTGCGAGTGGGCGGCCGTTTCTGGGCATCTGCGTGGGATACCAGGCGCTCTTTGAGCGGAGCGAGGAATTCAACAGTTGTGCTCTGGGCCTGGGGTTGTTTCGCGGCCGGGTGGTCCGGTTTCGCGAGCAACCCGGTTTGAAGATCCCCCAGATCGGCTGGAACCAGATCGAGATTCTGCGCCCGGACTGCCCGCTCTACCGGGGTATCCCCTCCGGCTGCCACGTGTACTTTGTGCACAGCTATTTTCCCCGGCCGGAGTCGGAATCCATCGTGGCCACACGCACGGTGTACGGAGAGCCCTTCGCCTCCTCCATCTGGTCGGACAACGTTTTTGCCACGCAGTTTCATCCCGAAAAGAGCCAGCGTGTGGGCCTGCGGCTGCTGCGAAATTTTGTGGATCTGGCCGGGGATTGAGCCGGGCGGGTCCGCCTTCTTGACCGATCCGACAACTGTGCTTTCTTTGGAAGACCCTTGCGGTTGGGTGGCGCGCCCGGCGTGGAAGCCGCGCGCTGGTGGCAAGGGCGGACGAACTGAAACTGAAAACCGAGAAAAACACAAAACGGACACGACTATGGCACACGAACTTCCTCCCCTGCCCTATCCGGCAGATGCGTTGGAACCGCACATTGACCGGCAAACGATGGAGATCCATCACGGCCGGCATCACAAGGCGTACGTGGACCATTTGAACAAGGCCCTGGCAGGCCGGTCGGAGTTGGAGGCCCGGTCGTTGGAGGCCCTGTTGAAGGATCTTGCCTCGGTTCCGGAAGAGATCCGCACCGCCGTCCGCAACAACGGGGGTGGTCACTGGAACCACACGTTCTTCTGGCAGATCATGGCCCCAAACGCCGGGGGCGCGCCCACGGGCAAACTGGCCGACGAAATCCAAAAGGCCTTCGGCAGCTTTGACGAGTTCAAAGCCCGATTCGAAGCTGCCGGGCTGGGCCGGTTTGGCAGTGGTTGGGCGTGGTTGGTGGTCAACAACGGCAAACTGGAAATTGTATCCACCGCCAACCAGGACAACCCCCTCATGGGCCGGGCCATTGCCGGTTGCGAAGGGGTTCCGATCCTCGGTGTGGACGTGTGGGAGCACGCGTACTACCTGAAGTACCAGAACCGCCGCGCCGACTACCTGAAGGCCTGGTGGAATGTGGTGAACTGGCGCGAGGTGGAGCGGCGATACGCCGCTGTGACCGGTTGACCGATCGCATCCTGCATTCGGTCGGACCCCCTCTGGGGAGGTCCGGCCTTTTTCTTTTGGCTCGGCGGGCCGGGACCCGAGTCAAAGCGCACCGCGTGGCCCTACAGGAGACAGACGCAATACAGGCCCCTCTCCCCATGGCCTGACCGGCGAAGGCGGTTTGCGGATTGAACTTTGCTCCGGGCAGCCCCGCCCCTAGGCTAAAGCCGGCGTGAACACGGCCTGGCCCAGCGTTTCGGTCATCATCGCCGCACGACCCGAGCAGACCGAGATTCGTGCGGTGCACGCGGCACAACGACTGGATTATCCCCGCGATCGACTGGAGATCCTGGTGGCGCGGGGGCGACAACCCTCCGTCCAACGCAACGCAGCCCTCCGGGTCGCCCGGGGTGATTTGGTGTATTTCCTCGATGATGATTCCGAGCCCCTGCCGGGTAACCTGCAACGGGCGGTCACCGCCTTCGCCAGGGACCCGCAACTTCAGGTGATCGGCGGGCCGAACCTTTGTCCCGAGGACGCCCCTGAACAGGAGCAGGTTTTTGCCGTGGTTTTGAGCAGTTGGCTGGCCTTTGGCCCCAGTCGCGCTCGATACGCCCCCGTGGGCCCGCCGCGCTACACCTCCGAGAAGACCTTGATCCTGTGCAACCTCGTGGCGCGGCGGCAGACCCTTCTGGACCTGGGTGGATTCGACGAGACGCTTTATCCCAACGAGGAAAACGCGCTCCTGGACGCCATCCAGCGTCGGGGCGGCCGCCTTTGGTACGATCCGGATTTTTTGGTCTATCGCCGACCGCGCCCGGACTTGCGTCGGTTTGCCCGGATGTTGCTGACCTACGGTCGGGGTCGCGCGGAGCAGTTCCGGCGACTGCCGACGGCCGGCTCGGCCCTCAACTTCGTCCCCCCTTTGTTTGTGCTTTACCTGGGCGTGCTGCTGGCGGGAGCGCCCCTGGGCTTTTGGAGTGCAGGTGGTTGGGGGCGATGGGCCACCGGGCCGCTCGGGCTCTACGCGGTTTTGTTGTTGGGTCACGCCATCCAGCTATGGCGACGGCATCCATGGCCCAGGGTCTGGCGGGCTGCGCTGTTGATCGTGGCCGCACACTGCCTGTATGGAGCCGGGTTCTGGCGCGGCTGCTTCACGCCCCTGCGCCCCCCCGGTTCCAAGACAACCCGCGAGGTGATCGTGGAGTCTGTCCCGCTTGAAAATGCAGAGGTGGGGGCATGAAACGGTTGAGCGTGTGGGAACCTGCCCTGAAACGTTCGCCCGACCCGGCCCGGGCACGACAACATTGGGAGACCTTGTGGGACAGCCCGGCCCGGGAGTTCTTGGAATCCGCCGATGAAGAGCAGGCCCGCGTTCTTTCGATCCTTTTGGCAGGATCGCAGGTTTTGCCGGGATGGTTGGCACGCCACCCGGAATGGCTGGAGGACCTGAGACCGGATGAGCTCCGTCATTCCCGGCGACGGCAAGGGCTCGAACGGCAGCTGCAGGAGGTTCTGGCCCGAGCCGGTCAGGGGCTGACTCCCGCGCTGGCAGCAATCCGGCTTTTCAAGCAGCGACAGCAACTGCGCATCGCGGCCCGCGACCTGGCCGGACTGGCCACGGTGGACGAGGTGATCCGCGAACTTTCCGATCTCGCCGATGTCTGTCTGGGAACCGTTTGGCAGCTTTGCTGTGGGGAAATGCTGCGCCGGCACGGTACGCCCTGGGAACAGGATCCCGCCGGCCGGTGGCGCCCCATCCGCGCCTGTGTCCTGGGCATGGGCAAACTGGGCGGACAGGAGCTGAACTATTGTTCCGACGTGGACCTGCTGTTCGTCTACAGCGAGGAGGGACTGGTGCTGACGGAACCTCCCCGCAATCGCCGTCCCGTCGCGGCCAGGTGGACGGCCCACCAGTTTTTCCAGCGACTGGCGGAGTTCTTCATCGAAGAGGTGACACGCCTCACCTCGGAAGGCGACCTGTACCGGGTGGACATGCGACTGCGCCCGGAAGGCGACAGCGGCCCGCTGGCGCGCTCCATTGGCAGCTATGAGACCTACTATGCCCAGTGGGGACAGACATGGGAAAGAATGATGCTCATGAAAACGCGCGGCGTGGCCGGAGACGCCGAGGTGGCCGCCGAGTTCATTGAAACCATCCAGTCCTTCCGATACCCGCGGTCGGTCAGCCCTTCCGTACTGGAGGAGGTGGCCGCAGTCAAACAGCGAATTGAGAAGGAGGTCCTCCGGCCGGATGAACTGGACCGAAACGTCAAGCTCGGCCGGGGCGGCATCCGCGAAATCGAATTCATCGTGCAGGCGCTGCAGCTGTTGCACGCCGGCAGGCAACCGTTTCTGCAGGTGGCCCAAACCCTGGTGGCATTGGAAAAGCTGACGCAATACGAGCTCCTGCCCCGCCAGGCTGCCGCAGACCTGGCCGCGGCCTACCGTTTTCTGCGGAAGTTGGAGCACCGGCTGCAGATGGAAGCGCACCAGCAAACCCACCTCCTGCCGACATCCGAGCGCGACCTGCAGCGGCTGGCCGCGCTCATGGGGCTCCCGGACGCCGAGGCGCTCCGAACTCAGTACCGCGAACACACCAGCCGGGTCCGGGCCCTCTACGAAAATTTGCTCCCCACGCCGACACCGTCAGTGCAAACTCCCCTGCCCTTTCCTGACCGGTTCGCGGGTCGGGAGTCGGAATGGAAGCAGATCCTGGCGCAACGCGGATTCCGTGAGCCCGAGCCGGGCGTGCGGCGGTTGCGCGAGTTTGTGGAGGGACCGGGTTTCGGTCACGTTTCCTCCCGGACCACGGAGCTGGCCTGGCGCCTGTTGGAACGCTTCTTTGCCCTGTGCCCCGGGCCGGAGCAACGGGAAAACCTCCCCAACGCGGCCGGCGAACTCCTGCCCGAGAGACGGGTGCTTTCGGACCCCGACCGGGTGCTGGTCCGGCTGGATTCCTACGTCCAGGCTTACGGTGCGCGGGCCACGTTGTTTGAAACGTGGCACAGCAACCCGGCCTTGTTTGACCTGCTGCTGTTGTTGTTTGATCGGTCCGAATTCCTGGCCGAGGCGGCCATCCGGACACCGGACCTGGTGGAGGACCAGGTCCTGAGCGGCCGACTGCGCCGACGGCGGTCGGCAGAGGAAATCCTCTCGGACCTGCGGCTGGGAGGCGATGAACCCGATCCATGGGCCTGGCTGCGAAGGTATCACCAGGCCGAGCAAATGCGCATCGGACTTCGCGATATTCTGGGCCTGGCCGATCCGGAGCAGTACCTCGAGGAACTGACCGCCCTGGCCGAAGCATGCCTGCAATTTGCCCTGGAGGTGATCATGCGACGCCACCGACTGCGGCGACCGCCATTTGCCGTCATCGGCCTCGGGAAACTCGGTGGAGGGGAGATTGATTACGGATCGGACCTCGACATCCTGCTGGTTTCGGCCACCCGTCACCATGCTCCCGACAGACTGCAGCGGTGGGCAGCCGAATGGATGGACCTTTTGAACCGCCGCACCGAACTGGGCCTGGTGTTTGTGATGGATGCCCGGCTGCGGCCCGACGGCGAAAAGGGCTTGCTGGTCAACACCCTCGAGGCTTGTGAGGAGTATTACCGCCGACGCGCGCAACTGTGGGAGATCCAGGCCCTGACCCGCGCTCGCGCCGTGGCCGGCGACCGTGAAGTCGGTGCAGCGTTTGAGTCCCTGGCGGCTGCGCTGGCCAATTTTCGGCCGGAACACGTGGCGGCCGGGTTCCCCTGCCGCACGCTCTCGTCCGGCAGACGGCGCCACAACCTGTCAGGAACAGGTCTCGCTGCCTGGGGACCGGACTGGAGGGAACGAATCCACAAGATGCGCATGCGGATCGAAAAGGAACGCACGCCCCCCGGCCAGGACGACCTGGCGATCAAGACCGGGCGCGGCGGCCTGATGGACGCCGAGTTTATCGCGCAAATGTTGTGTCTCCAGGAGGGTTGGCATGAACCCAACACGGTGCGGGCCCTGCAGCGGGCCGCCGAAGCCGCGCTTCTTCCCGAGGGACCAAGATTGATCGAGAATTACCGGCGTCTGCGGCGCGTCGAGGGCGTCCTGCGCCGCTGGAGCTACGAAGGGGAATCGGTCCTGCCGGCGGATCCGGCTCCGTACCGGAGGGTATCGGTCCGGTGTGGATTCGAGTCGCCCGAGGCTTTCCGCAAGGCACTGGCCGAGTGGCGCACCGCCATCCGCACCGTGTATGAGCAGGTCTTCTGCGCTGCGCGACCTTAGCGGGCCCTCCCAACTGCCCCCGAAGTGCCCTGGAGCGTCTTCAACGCCGGGCAGGATCACACCATGGCAGACTCTCGGACTTGGTATCAACCGGGCGGGTGGGGCTGTCGTGAGAGGTGCCTGTGCATTGAAAGCATGGGGTTCAGCTTGGCGGCGCAATTCCGGCAACCGTTCTCAACGGCTTTTCCACCGCTCCCAAGGCGTGAACGCCATAGCCGGGCTCTTCTTCCTCGCGGTTTCAGCTGCCCACCGCCCGTTTTCGCACCGCGCCCGGCTGGTGCACGCGTTTGAGGTGGAAGGTCAGACAGACCAGCGTCCATTCCCACGACACTTCCTGCAGCCCTCTCAACTAGAACAGCCGAAATCTCTTCATGCTCCTGACGACCCCGAACACCGGTTCCACTCTGGTTCCAGAGGGTCGGCGGGCTTGCTGTCCAGGCCGGTCCGCGTGCCTTGGAGAAAACCGGGATCTGTCCTGCAGTTTTGGCACAGACCCGCGATCTGGAGGCGCGTCCGCCCTTGGCCTTCCGAGTACCGGACTTCGACAATAGCGGGGATTCCCTCGACCATCTCCGGGTGCCTTGGCTGGGCCAACGGCCTCGGCCAGGGGCTTTTGACCCGGATGCAGCCGTATCGCAGGAACGACAATGCACATGTCGAGGGGCGCAACCGGACGCGAATGCGAGAGCACTGCCGGAACGAACTGCTATGACAACAGCACGGTCGCTCTACTAATCAACGCTCTGTACACCGCTTTGGGGCGGTCGCAGAACTGACTTTGGTAACTTTCGCATCGAGCTGTCTGCTGATGTCCGGCTGGCCCGGGTTGATTCCTCGTGAAGTCGAGCAGATCGGTTACGGTAGCGACAGACGCGTTTGTCCAGGACGTGACAGGCTGAGCGTGGGTGTTGTCGTGTGTACCGAGTCGGGGTCATGGTGGGGCTTCAGCCAGACGCTGGGAGCTCGTGGGCCAATTCATTAAAACCTGGGGGCCAGGGCGAAGAAGCGTCGGATGTGGGTGCCACCCCGGCGTTGCTAGAGCTCACAGGGAAAGTGTCCGTGCCGATTCGTCCCGGCATGTGAACACCGGGCGCCGGCCTTCATGGTGGGCTTGTGGGGATTCCCCGTCAGAACCTGTTGAGAATGGCAACACATGGTTAGCGTGTGCCAATAACGGGTTTGGTATACTGGAAACCAAGGGGCTAATTGGGAACTACGAAGGGTTCTTCCAAGCTTGGCGGCGGCGTGGGTGAGCCTCCGGCGTCCAACCTGCTTGGAGAGTGTTCTGCCCTGTCGGACAGGAGGTGGGGTGTTTGTTTTGGTTCAGCATGGTGGCTGCTCGTTGCGTTCGTGATGTTGAGTTTTGTGGTAGCGCGCCGACACCCACGTCCTGCCTTTGGACGCGGGGCCCTCTTCGGCCAGGACTGTGGAATGTAATCTGGAAGGTCCGGGCGTACGGTTTGTGGACTCTGGCTCTCATCACCGTGCCGGCGGCCCTAAAGGGGTCGTCGGAGGTTGAGCTTGTAGTCAATGAACAGTTTGTATGTATGGGGAGAAGCCTGGCCACCTCGGCGTAGAAAACCCGCTGAAATGTCCCGACAAAGGCCCTGTGAACACACCTGCCCTCGCTCATCAACGCCCGGTCGAGAGACCAGAGCAGAATGTAGCCGAGATCCTTGCGTGAGAGTCCTCGGCTGCACACGCTACGGGAGGCGGTCAGCGGGCCGGTCTCGAGCGGTGCTCCTGGCGGTTCTCAAAGAGGAGGGAAAGCCCCAGGAGCTTCACGCCCATGCGGCCTCCGTGACGACGTTCGCCAGGCGCTCCGACTGTGCTTGGAAACATTCCCTTTCCCGCTCCCCGGAGCGATACGCGCTCGTCAGTGCGAACATTCGGTTTCGTGGGCCTTGCGCAACGATTCTTATCTCGGCGTCCATCGGTAAAGGACGTTTTTGCCTCTGTAATCCTCTTCGACGAGAATCACATACTCGCCATTAGACCTTTTAAACGCGCTGATGGCCTGAACCATATCGATCCATCCATGAGCAGTGCCGACCACGCCACCTGGCCTTAATTCCCCCACAAACGAACCGTTGTCCCGACGATAGATCCGGACCGGAGGATTGTTCCCCTCGCCCACCCCGCGCCAGACATAGGCAACAAACAAGTAATCCCCCGCGATGTCGATACACTTGGGCATAATCATCTCCGGGGCGCTGCCGCCCGGCCAGGTCTTGAACGGAATTTTCGTTCGCCAGCGGGGCTGGGGAGCCTTGGACCAATCGTCGTAGGCGAAGATCTCCGTGCCGACCAAGCCCCACGCTCCCCCTGGATCCGGATGATCATGGGTGAATCCGGTGAGAATCATCGTGTCATTGCTGGGATCATAGACAATCCTCTCAACCGAACGAAATTCTGGAGGAATGGGGAACGTCTTCCGCGGTCCGTAGATCGGTATACCTTCACGGTGGAAGCCGGTGAGCGGCTCGCACACAATCTGGGATCCCTCGGTGTACCAGACGTTTGCTCTGGAGTCAGCCCAGTACGCCCACCCGGGGCCTTTTCGCAAGCCGGTATCGAGTGCGATTTCTCCATTTAGATTGGTATTCCAGTAAAAGATTGACATTGGCCCAGTCTGCATGCCGCTCACAAACAACAGACGGTGACCGTCGACCTCTCGAATCCGGCCCATACCGGCGGGATCCTTGCGCGCGTCCTCGGGGTTCCGGTCAAAATCGGCCGTAACCGCATAGAGCTTCCATGCACGTTGGCCGGGCGGGGCGTTGTAGTCGTACTTTATGATCTCCTCCCGGCCGTAGATCACAGTACCCTCACTGCTGGGCAGGATGGAGGTGGCATCCACGAAAAACAGGCTTTGGACTTCCCAGACCAGCTTCCTGTTCCGATCGTACTTGCGGATGATACTCATGTTCTTGCCGAAAGCGACGTAAAGGTTTCCCTCAGCGTCGGTACCTGCCCCCCGAATCGCCCACAGCTTGAGCGGCTCGCCCTCCACAACGCCCGGGATGCCGGCCCGAAGGCCCCCCCGCTTGCCAAACTCCGCTTCGAGTCGGGGGGCACCGACTAGGTTGTAGAAGAGCACCTGACACCGGGTGCCGTTGTCGCAGACGATCAGGCGGCCGTCGTGAGCAATCGAGATGTCGGATGGATCTTCCAAGCCTTCGATGACTTCCGCTCGCGGGCTGCCGTCGGGATTGAAGGCTCGCACTTCCTTGCCGATCCTCAGCCAGATTACACCATTCGTGGCCACCGCCACATCGGCCGCCCCCGGCACTTTGAACGACCCAATAAGATCGAAATCGGTGGTTCTACGGAGCTGAACATCCCCCGTTTCCATGATGATGTAAAGCACACCGCTTCGGGTTGTCATGTCAACGGCCTTGCCCCCCACACTGGTCTGGTCGACGTAGCCGCTGTCCTCCCGGCGGAAGCGGAGAAGCTCGCCTTCGGTGTTCACAACATACAAGTATTTCTCGTCGGCCGCCACGGCTTTTCCCGCCGTGCCCCAGCCCCACGCCTTATGCCCCCCCGGCCGTCGTATTGCTTGAACAGCCGGCGGTTCACATCGCCATCCTTGTAAGCCCCAATGCATCTACCGGCCTCATCCCATTCGGAAGAGCAGTACACGGTTCCGTCTGGTGTCACGGCAACTTCGATGATGAAGTTCTGCACCCACCGCTCGTCTCCCCCGGGAAAGGTGTTACCGATCCACGAGATCGAGTAGTTCAATTCCTGGCCCTGGCTTTGGCCTGGGAACCCGGCAAGAGAACCCAGCAGGAGGCCCGGGACTACTAAATTTCCAACGTGCGCGATCGGTATTTTCATGTTTGTCAGGTTGATCAATTTTCTATGACAAGCACTTGCTTTTACCAGCGTGTTGCTCTTGTCGACTCGTGCAGTTTCCTCGATTATGAATAGCTCTTGATGCTATTGTGATGCCGAAGCCTGCTCCGCGAGAATTAGCAAAAATGCCTCGGAAGCGTGCCATATTTGGGGTGCGGAGGTTCGTTGCTTCACATAGGCGGGCGAGACAAGCTCCATTCCACTGTAATCGGCCTGGCTGGCCCGGGACTCCCATGTCAGCGGGTAGTCACGATTGCTCAACGGGCTTTTCCTGGTTCCGTGAAAATGGTCACAGGCCCAGCCCAGATACGGGTACGCGCCGCGGTCGTCACTATCGTTTCCGGGAACGTGTTGCTCCCGGTAATCCATCCAGAACAGCGCGCTGTAGCTGTCGGCGACTCTCGGCACGGTGTAGGGATCGGGCAGGCCGAGCGCACGCAGGCCGTATTTCAGCCACTTGGTTTGATACACGGGGTGTTCGGCGAAGTCGGTGCGACCGAGAATGTATTTGCCCTCGGCACCGGTCTTCTCAAAGCGCTGCACTTCGGCCAGCACCTTGGGCACAAGTGGGTGGTTTCTGTCGGAAACCAGCGAGATGAGAAATAGGACCTGACCGAGATTGTCCGGCTCGGTCTCGCCGTTGTTGTTTCGGTCAAAGGGATCGCGGAGCCCGAGAATCCGCGGCTTCAGGAGGTCCAGGTTTCCCGTCTCCTTCAGGGCGAGCGCTGCCATGGCAGCGTCGCGATACCATGGTCTCTGATACACGAAGAAATTCGGCACGGGTCCGGCATCGGTTAAATTGACAAGAATTTCCTGATGTAAAACGCGCAGCACACGCGGGAATCTTTTGCCCGCAAAGTCCGGCAGTCTTACAGGGGATCGAGTTCCGTCCAGTGCTATGCGCTGCCCATCCTGCTCCAGCCACACGGCCTCCGAATCCTCGCGCAGGGTGATGAAGGTGCCGTCCTCCGTCTCAATCGAAACGGTGTAGTCCGGCGGGACGATGATTTCGCGCCGCACCTTCCACCGTTGCAACTCGCGCCCGCTCCTCGCGTCGAAAAGAATGCCGTCCCGGTAAAGTAGTTTCGTGCGTGCGCCCATTCCGAAAAGGAAAAATGTCACGTCGGGAAGCTCGCGCGTACCGCCGTACGTTTGGCGGCAGGCATTTAGTTCTGCCCGGTACTTCGCGAGGGACTGCAGAGCCCACTGTTCCGCGAGCACGGAAGAGCTAGCTGTGAAGCAAACGGCAAGAGCTGTAATTCTGAGACTGATGTTCATGGGAGAGGCTCTGAGTGATCGAACGCTTTTTGCCATGACTGCATCTCTGAGTTCCAAGCTTCTCAGCCCGCCATATGTTTCAACCCAGGGATCCGCCAGACTGTCAGGAGGCTCGCAGCGCTCCGGGCAGAACCGTCGGAGCTGTGTCCAACTCGAGCCCGCCACCCCCTGCGCGTTCGTATGCCGCCCGGATCTGCTCCACCAGCCGTTCCGGCGTGAGCCCGTATTTCTGCCGGAGATGTTCCACGGTGCTGGCGTGCTCGATGAATTGATCCGGCCAACCCAGTCGCACCACGGGCGTGGTGATGCCACGGTCACTGTAAAGCTCCAACACGGCGGAGCCGTATCCGCCCATGAGCACATGATCCTCCAGAGTGGCCACCACATCGGCCGTGCGGCCGAAGAACTCATGGGTCCCGGCATCGAGGGGCTTGAAAAACCTGGGATTGATGAGGGCAACGTCCCACCCTTCGGACCGAAGCAGCTCGGCTGCGCGACGGGCCACCGATTGCATGTTGCCCAGGGCAAACAGCGCCGCCCTCGGGCGGCCCTGCCCGCGGAACGGTTCCAACACCTCGGCCTGTCCGATGGGGATGGGTTGGGGCTGTTCCTTGATGGGAACGCCCTCAGCGGGTCCCCGGGGGTATCGGATGAAACACGGATGCGACTGCAGGGTCGCCGTGAAGAGCATGTCCTGGAGCTCGTCCTCGTCCTTGGGGGCCATGCCGATCACATTGGGCAGGCAGCGCAGGTAGGCAATGTCGAACAGCCCGTGGTGCGTCGGCCCGTCGTTGGCTGACAGACCGGCGCGGTCCATGCAGAAGATCACCGGCAGATCCTGCAGGCAAACGTCATGATGGATGCAATCGTAGGCGCGCTGCAGGAAGGTGGAGTAAATGGCGCAAACGGGGCGCATGCCCATGGTGGCCATGCCGGCGGCAAAAATCACAGCATGCTCCTCCGCAATGCCCACGTCGAAATAACGATCCGGGAAGGCCTTCTCGAGGTATTTCAGTCCGGTGCCGCTGGGCATCGCTGCGGTGATGCCCACGAGGTAGTTGTTTTGCCGGCAGAGCTTGACCAGGACCTGACCGAAGACATCCTGCCAGTTGGGGGGCGTCCCGGGTTTGACCGGCGGTGAGTCGCCGGTGCGGATATCATAGGGACCCGATCCGTGGAATTTCTCCGGATTCTTGATGGCCGCTTCGAAACCCCGCCCTTTCTGGGTCAGGACATGAATCACCACGGGCTCCTGACAGGTCTTGGCGAACTCCAACGTGGTGATCAGCATTTCGAGGTCGTGCCCGTCAATGGGGCCGAGGTACCGCAGTCCCATCTCCTCAAACAGCACCGGGTTGCCGTAGCCGCCGCGGCCGTCGGCTCCGGCAGCAGGATCCTCCCCTTCACCCGCCGGACGCAAGCCCAGGCCCGCAAGGGCTCCTTTGAAACCCTCCTCCGCCTTGTGAGCCAGCTTGAGCGCCAGCTCGCCCTTGGGCAGACGCAACAGGAACTTTTGGAATTCACGGGAAAAGGCGTTGTAACGCGGGTGGGTAATCAGTCGGTTCAGGTAGTTCGCGATGGCACCCACGTTGCGGGCGATGCTGTAGGCATTGTCATTGAGAATGCCGATGAACCGCCGGGTGGTTTGGGCAATGTTGTTTAGTGCCTCATAGGAAATGCCGTTCGTCAACGCAGCGTCCCCGAAAATGCACACCACGTGCTCGTCGGTCCCCAGACGATCCCGGGCCGCACACATGCCCAGGGCCGCCGACAGCGCGGTCCCGGCATGACCCGCCCCATAGCAATCGTGCGGACTTTCACTGCGGCTGGCAAATCCGCTCAGCCCGTTCGTGGTCCGGATGGTGTGGAACCGGTTTTTCCGGCCCGTCAACATCTTGTGCACATAGCACTGGTGGCTGACATCCCAGACAAATTTATCCTTGGGAGTATCAAACACCCGGTGGAGTGCCAGCGTCAGCTCCACAACCCCCAGGTTGGGGCCCACATGACCGCCATTGACCGAGAGCACCCGGATCAGTTCCTCCCGGATCTCCTGCGCCAGCACGGTCAATTGCTCCAGCGTCAGGCTTTTCACATGCTGGGGGCTGTCCACCATGTCGAGGTAGCGGCTCATACTCAGTGTTGAGTTCCTGGGGTCAGGTTTCCGGCGGTCCGGCCTCCCTGGAATCGGCCTCATCGACCGGTTCCCCGGGTCCGAACGGTCGGAGCCGGAATTGGCCTTCTGCCGCCTTCTCCAGCTGCTGGACCTTCAATTCTGCTTCGGCCAGCTTGCGCGCGCACAAGGCGGCCAGTTTCATCCCCTCTTCATACCGGGCCAACATCTGTTCGAGCGGCATCTGTCCGCCTTCCATCGCCTCCACAATGGATTCCAAACGTCCGAGAGCTGCCTCGAACGTCAGTTCCTCGGAAGCCGCGGGGGCGTCAGATTTGGGCGTCTTGGCCATATTTCTGGCGCAGCATAGGCCAAGGAGTGTCGCCCGTCCAGTCCCGCAACGGCATCCAACGGGCCCGCACTGCCCGAACCCGCAGCCTTGCAAAGGCCCGGGAAACGGTCGCAGGCCCTTGCTGCCGAAGGCGCAGACACGTCGCAGGCGGCCACCCGAGCGCGCTCGTGGCCGGTGGGCAGCCCGGACCGTCGAACCGCAGCGCCGGAACCAGCCGGCCTCGGCCGGCACGAGGCCGAACATGGTAGGGGGTACCCGTGGTGAAACGGTTGGGCGCCCCGTTGCGACCGGTGGGCCTTTTCTGGCCTTGGACCGTGTGAAGGCTCCCCCACCCTGCCAAACCCGGTCCCCTCCACGTACGGACCGGGACAAACACCTTCGCAAGCGGGACTTCATTCAAAGATCCAGCCCGGCAGACCCCGGTTCCAGCAAGCGCTCGAAGTTGGCAATCGAGCGGGTGAACCCATGCGGGACCGCTTACCGCTACGCAATGGTGACGGTCCCCTGCTGACCGTTTGCTTTGGAAGCGCCTTCCCACTACGCTGGGGTTGCGACATGAAGATCATCCGTTGGACCTGTCTGGCATTGCTGGTTGCCCGCACGACGGCACCGCACGCTTGGGGTTGGGATTATGAGGTGCACCGGGCCATCGTGGACCTGGCACTCGGCGCCCTGCCAACCAATTTTCCGGCGTTTGTCTTCACGCCGGCTGCTCAAGAACGATTGATGTTTCTATCCGGCGAGCCGGACCGGTGGCGCAACGCCTCGACGGAGGTTGCCTTCAGCCACGCCACCGCTGCCGATCACTACCTGGATATCGAAGAGCTCGAACCGTTGAGCCTGCGTCTGGATGAGTTGCCGCTCTTCCGCTACCAATTCGCTGCGCGCGTGCTGGAAACGCGCGCCCGTCACCCCGAACGATTCAAGCCCATCGACGCCGCCCGTGATCGCGACCGCACGGCGGCATTCCCGGGGTTCCTTCCGTGGACGATCGTCGAAGGGATGGGCCGTTTGCAATCCGCGTTTTCCTTCCTGCAGGCGTGCGAAACCGCGGGTGGATATCCGGAGGAAATCGAAAACGCCCGCGCCAACGTGCTCTACGCGATGGGCGTGCTGAGCCATTTCGTGGGCGACGCCACCCAACCGTTGCACACCACCCGACACCACCACGGGTGGGTGGGTGATAACCCTCACGGCTACACCACGAACCGGGGCATCCATGCCTGGATTGACGGGGGCTTTTTCCAGCGCACAGGCGGCGTGCCCGTCGAAAGCCTCCGCGCCCGGATGCGCCCGGCCCGCGTGCTGGAGGAAGCCAGGGATCCCGAGAGCACTTTTCGATTGCTGCTCCGCTGGTTGGAAGAACAACACCGCCAAGTGGAACCCCTGTACCGCTTGGAAAAGGAAGGGAAGCTCAGCGGTGTGGGGCCTTTGGGCCAGGAAGGTCGACCATTCCTCGAGGGCCAGGTGGTTCGGGCGGCGCAAATGTTGGCCGATTTGTGGGTCACCGCCCGGGTTCGAGCCCCCCGGGACACATTTTGGGAACGCAGGTTGCAGGAGCGACAAACGAGGCGAACGGGCCAATTGCGGCTTCTGGTGGTCACCGGAGGACACGGATTCGACCGGCTGCCCTTCCACGCCCTCTTTGCAGGCCTGAGCAACATGACGTTTCGGATCGTCGAGCATCCTCGGGCGCACGAGTGGTTCCGCCCCGAGCGGTCCGGCGAATACGACGTGGTGGTATTATACGACATGTGGCGGGAGATCACTCCGGAAGATCGCGCCCATTTTGTGCGCACCACCACCTCTGGAAAGGGCGTCGTGGCACTTCACCACGCGCTGGCAGCCTACCCCGGCTGGGACGATTACGCGGAATTGCTGGGGGGAAGATACCTATTCGCCCCCATGCAGCGCGACGGTCGACAATATCCCGCCTCCAGTTACCGTCACGACGTCCGATTTCGGGTCCGTGTGGCCGATCCTCACCACCCGGTTACGCGCGGTGTGACCGACTACGAAATCCTGGACGAGACCTACAAGGACTACTGGGTCGCACCCGGTGTGAAACCACTCCTTCTCACTGATGACCCCGCCAGCACCCCGGTGGTGGGCTGGGCCAAGACCAACGGTCTCTCCCGGTGGGTTTACATCCAGGGCGGTCACGACCGGCATGCGTGGGAGCATCCGGCCTATCGGCAACTGCTGGAGCAGGCGATCCGTTGGGTAGCCGAGCCGGTGGCAGGGCCCGTTCCCAATGCGTCATCCACGCAGCCTTGAGGCGATGCCATCGTCCCCGGCCGACCTGGAAAGCCGCGGCAAACAGATGAAGGGCTCCTCCGCCGGGTAAAGACTCAAGGGCCCGCAGGCACCACCTCCCCCGGCGTTGGACGCATGAGAAACCATGCGGTGGCCTCATTGCTGCGGGCTGGCGTCTCGGCCTCCGCTGAAGGCTGAATGGAGGCTGCCCCGGGGCAATAGCAGGCTGACGCGGAAGGTGCAGCCTTTGCGCAATGGCTTTGCGCAGGCGCGAGCGCTGTCGGCCTGGGTACTGTTTGCAACGGGTTTGCAGAGTCCAGAGCAGCTCGGCTTGGCCCGCCGATTTGCCGGCCAACATGCTCCCGGACCGACTGCTCAACCGCTCTTGGCATCCCAGCAGGCGTCTAGAACCAGGGCTCAGGTTTTCGCACAATCCGAATTCCCGGCGTTGCTCCCTTTGTCTGGAGGTCTCTCTTCGGCCCTCCGATCAGTGCCACCAATGCCGAACTGCCGAGTTGCGCGTTTCCGGATCATGCGGAGGGCCGGCCCGGCTTTCCGGGTTTGGACGGGCCGGTCCTTGCCGAACCTCCATCGGAGATTGGCCGGGATCGGATACGCCCATTGCATGACACGCCCGGTAGCCGCCCGGCTCAATGTCCGGGGTCAGGAGGCGTGCCCATGCAGAACTCCGATGTAAAGCCCTCTACGCTCACGGTGCCTCGGTGCGGTTCTGCGCCACCGGAGGGCCGGACGAAACCGATTTCTCGCTCAGTTTGCGGACAGCGATCTGTCCCTGCCGGCAGAAATCGATGGCTTCCGCCAGGATCCGGGCAGCCTCTTCAGGCGCATGGAATCCGGTGGAATTTTCGGCTTCGATGAAGTCGATGTAGAACTGCGCCTTGCGGTGGTAGGTAAGGGCCTCCTTGAGTTGCGAGTCAGTGCGCCCCGCCTGCCGCGCGGCCTTGATGTCGGCGATCAGGTCCATGAGCGCGTCCAGTGCCCGACTCCGGAGTTGATGGGTTCGCTCCTGGATGGTGAAGATGCGGGCCTTGAGTTCTTCTTCCGGCCAGGGATGGCAGGTCTGGCAGGAGCGATGAACATTGAGGACCGGGCTGCGGACGTGATGGTCGCTCACCTTAAAGGCGCCAACCCGCTGATAGGGCATGTGGCAGTCCGCGCAGGCCACGCCCGACCGTGCGTGAATCCCCTGACTCCAGAGCTCAAACTCCGGATGCTGCGCCTTCAACACGGGCGCGCCCGTCTCGGCATGGACCCAGTCCCTGACGCCGTTCTCGTCATAGTAGGCCATGATGTCCTCAACCTTGAGCCCGTGTTTCCAGGGGAACGTGAGCCGCTTTTCCTCGCCCTTGAAGTAGTACTCGACATGGCATTGCGCGCAGACATAGGAGCGCATTTCCTGACGGGTGGCCATGCGGTTGACGTCATAATCGGGGATGCCCTCCTTTGCCTTGAGCTGACGGATGCCCTCGATGAAGGCCGGTCGCGTAATGCGCAGTTGCATGGTTTCCGGATCGTGACAGTCGATGCAGGCGACGGGATGTTCGACCAACTTTCGAGCTTCGGCGAACGGCAGGGCGTTGAAGCGCTCAAATCCTTTCATGATGTCGCCTTCGCCGAGCTTTTTGTAGGCGGCATAGGCCGAGGAGTGGCAGTTCAGGCATGCCCCCGGCTGGGGCCTGGCCTGACGACCGGTGAAGGTGGCGTCGTCCAGCATGTACGCATGGCCGCGATCCTCCCGCGTATCCAGGGCGAAGGCGTACCCGGCCCACAGGGTCTTCAGGCGCGGGTCCTCCTCCAGTTTCGACTGGGCGACAATCGAACGCGGGTCGGCCTGCGTGGGCGTCCGGGGCAGGGCTTCACTGCCGCCGTAACGGGTGCGGACCTGATCCACGGTTCGCCGGTAGCTGTCGTACTGGATGGGGAAGTTCTTGCCCCAAACCGCCGGGTCCGTGATCCCGTCGTGAAGTTCCACCACACGGAAGAACGGGTTCCTGGCTTCCCGTTTGCGCTCCAGAATGTTCACCAGCAGCGCCAGGGCGCCCACGGTGATCACGGCCGCAAGCCCGGTCACGAGACCATATTTCAGTAATTGACCGCCCCGACGTTTCGACTCCGATCGTCCGACTCGTGTTTGCATCGTTCGCCTCCTTTTACAAATCCAACGCGTCAGTGCATGTGGCCGGCATCCCGGTGACAGTGCGTGCAGGAAAGCCGCTCGGTGTGCGCGAACGTTCGTCCGGCCGGCATCTCAATGGCATGGACGATGTCCGCATGACACTTGCGGCACGCCTCCTCCGTTAGCCGACGGTTCCGCTCGGTGATCCGGATGGGGTCCGGGAAGGTCCCCAGGGTGAAGTAGTAGGAATGCCAGAAACCGTTTTGGGCCTTGGTCCACCACTTGGCCGCAAACCCGGCGGGGGTGTGGCAATCGTTGCAGGTGGCCACCGCGTGATGGCTGGAGTGGCGCCAGGCGTCAAACTGCTCCCGCATGATGTGGCAGTTCACGCACGCCTCCGGATCGTCCGAGAGGTAGGAATAGCCTCGGGCGTAGATGAACGTGTAGGCCCCGGTGCCCAGAGCCACTCCAATCATCACGCCCATGCCGATCCCGGCCCATGTCTGCCATTTCATGACGCCGCCAATGTACGCACGGTGGAAACGACCGCAACGGCACTTCGGTTATTCCTTTGACTTAAGTCAACGGCTCGGCCAAATAAGCCACACAAACTCCATCTCAGAGGCCGAGCAGCGGTCCGGCCCGGAGCCGGTTGCGAGCCGGCAATGCATCAAACCGCTTTCAACCCCGCGCACTGCCGCAGGGTCGGAAGGCAACGTCCGCCGGTCCCGGCCGAAGGGTGAACCTAAGGGTGCCAGGGATCGTCGGGGACGGCCCGCCGGTATGGATCAGTACACCCAGGAGGCGGCGGCGGGCGTCGCAAAAGGGATCGATCGCGAACGGTGCCGCTCGGGTCCGACTTCCAACGCGGTCGGGCCCTCTCAGACACATCCCCACTGGCTTAGCGGGCGCGCACCCACGGGTACCGTTGCGAGAGGACGCGGCCCCGTCAAACCGAACCGGCCCGGATTCACGTCCGGGCCGGCTCTTTTAAAGATCTGTCAGGAACCTGTCGGAGGCGCAGCCGGTTTCCGCGTCAGCGTGGGAACACCTCCCATTGGAACTTCACTTTGACGTCATCGCCGGTCTTGATCAGGCCGAGGGCGACCTTGGGCGCCGGCGGCTCGATCTTGAAGTCGGTCATTTTCAGCGCCACCTCACCCTTGACCGTCACGTGGTTGTCCGGATGCACCTGAATTTGTACGGGGAACGTAATCCGGTTGGTGACACCTGCCACGACCAGGTCACCCACGGCTTCCGCCTCAAACTGGCCGGCCTCCTTTGCACCACCCTCTTTCAGGGTGAGTTCCTGCAAGGTGTAGAGGATGCGCGGGTGCTCGGTCTTGAGGAGTTTCCCGTACATGATGTCATCCATGGCCGTGCTGTATGGGGTGCCGTCGGCCTTGACACTCTTGAGCGAGCTCACCGGGATGAACACCTGGGCGCGAACGTCCAGTTTTCCCGGTTTGGCCTGATCAGGAGACTTGGGAAAGTTCGGCCCCAACTCCAGCGAGCCGCCGATCAATGAACCTTCGACCTGCCAATCGTGGATGGTGGATGTGCCTTCGATGCGCACCTTGGACTTGCCGCCCGGTTTGGGGCCGAGGCTTGTCCAGCCCTCCGCGGCCAGCAGGGGCACCGTGGCTGCCAGCACCCATGCCCACACTGCCGCGTTCCAACGAGAAGGCAACCGAACGTTCACACCCCGCGTTTTCGAGGTGCCCTGTTGGTTCCGAGCGATCAGTTTCATCATAAGATTCGACGCAAGATTTTCAGCTCAATTCAAACATTTCCGGGGACAGGCTCACCGGTTGGCGGCGTACGACGGACTCGTTGGCTTTGAGCGCCAGAACCGTGGCCCGATAGCCGTCCAGGGCGTCCGCAGCCGGTAACCGTCGGGCTTCTTTGGTCAGGTACTCGGCCAGCGCCTTGGGATCGGTGTCGCCGTAAAGAGACTCAAAGTCCCTCACCGCGTTGCTGATCTCCCTGCAATTACGCAGGAACGCTTCCAGTGCAAAATAAACCGGCGGATCGGCAGCCTCCGTCTGGGCCTCGGGCTGGCTTCCCTGGGATTTCAACTTGGAGGCGTCGGCCCGGAGCGAAATTCCGGTCGCCTTGTAAAATGCGTCTTTGCGCGCGTAAACCTCCCAACCGAGCAAGGGTGCGTCGGCCTCCTTGAACATCCAGGCGCTGCTACCGCGGATCAGGACCGCGGCGTCACTGCCGTAATAGACCTCGGCATCCGCTTCGTAGCTGTTGGCCAGGGTCGCGCTGTACAGGAGCCGGACGCCATCCGGGTATTCCAGCACCGCCTGAACGGTGTCCGCCACCTGGCGCCCATCCCGCCAGAATGCCACGGAGCCGAATCCGTGAACCGTGGTGGGCCATTGGTTGAGGAACCAGCTCACCTGGTCGATCTGATGGATGCCCACCTCGCCCAGCAATCCGGGCGAAATCTCCGGGGACAACCGCCAGTTGATCTCGGCTTCGCGCTCCGGGTTGGGCGAACTCAAGCGCCAGCTGGTTTTGGCGTGCCATTGGGCGCGGACCAGGGCCATGTGCCCGAGGGCACCCGACCGAATGAACGGCAGCAAAAACCGCCTTTGCGGGTCCGAGCGCAGCTGCAACCCGGATTGGAAGACCTGCCGCACACGTTTCAGCGCGGCCTGAGCGATCTCCCGGGCGTCCTCCAGCGTATGGGCCAGGGGAACTTCGCAGTAGACATGCTTGCCGGCTTCCAATGCAGCCAGCACGATCTCCTTGTGCCGATGTGTGGGGGTGGCCACGACCACGGCCGAGATGTCCTTGTTGTCCAGCACCGCACGGTAATCCTCCGTGGCCACGGCATCGGGCACCTTTTTGGCGCTGCGCCGGACCATGGGCGCGTAATTGTCGCATATGGCGGCCACCTCGGCCGCCGGCAGGCGCAGCAACTGGTCCAGCAGGTCACGACCCCACTGGCCGAGCCCGATCAGTCCAACCTTGACGCGTTCTCCGCCGGGTGCAGCCGTTTCGGCGGCCGATGCGGCCGGCCGAACCAGACGCACTCCACCCAGCAACGTGGCCAGAGCAGCGAGGGAACTGCCTCTCAGAAAGTCCCTGCGATTCCATTGCATGCCTGAGTTCTGCTCGCTCATGATTCTTCGTTATTGCAACGTCACGTGTTCAACTGGTTGGTTGGATCAGCTTGACGCAATCAGCCGCCCGGCGCGCGGTCCACGGGCAAGAAGAAAAAGGTGCCCTGCTTCGTGCAACCCGGGCGCGGCGCAAAGTGCCGTTCGGCTCATTCGAGTCCCAGAGCCCACCGGATTCCTCCCAGCAGATGCTTCTGAAACGCCACGGCCACAGCCGGAGGATTTTTGCGCTGACCGTTTTCGGTCCAGTTGGGGTCCCAAACGTCCTCCCGGTGTCCCAGGGAGGTGTAAAACACGCGGCCCTGGCCGTAGGTCTTGCACCAGGCGATGGGATAATCACCCGGAGTTTTCTCGTTGGGATGTTTGTCGAGGCCAAGGCAGCCATGGACTTCGGAACGCTCGAAGCCGTCAAGAATGTAGATCTCGTCAAAAACCTTCCATGAGGCCGGCAGATGTTTGCAAGCGGGGTGTTGCGGGTCCTGGTTCAGAATGTCCACCTCCACCTGGGGACCGTGCGTTTTGAATTCGCCTCCGATCATGCGCACGTAGGGATGAAACGGCCGATGTCCGCGGAACGTGTCGGTGGCGGCGTGGATCCCCACGAAGCCCTTGCCGCTCCGGATCCAGGAAAGGAAGGCCTCCACGTCCGGAATGGGCAGATCGCCGGTGGTGTTGTTGAAGATAATCAGGTCGTACCGTCCGAGGGCGGCGGGACTCATCTTTTCTGCCAGGATACGCCGGTTGGCTTCCTGCACCTTGGCCCGGTCGGGTTTGCCGTCGGGTCCTCGGAACTCTGGAGCGTTCGGGTTGACGTTGGCGACGTCCACGACAAACAGGCCGGAATCATGGCCGAGCTGGCTGATCACCTGCATTCCCACCTCGATGCTGCTATGGCGGAAACCCTCCGTGACGCCCACCACAAGGACTCGTTTTGGTTCCGCGCCCGCGAACGAAGGTGCCCACAAACCCACGGCCAACAGGCCCGCGCAGAACCCCGGGACCCACCGGTTCGAACAAGTCTGACGTTTCATAAGCTTGCCTTTCCCTTCGAGGGCGATGCCTCACTGTAGAGACGGTCGCGGCACCCATGAGATTCAATTGGTATGCTCTCGTCAAGTTCAGTGCACCGGGGCGGCAGAATCGTTGCATGCGCCCCGAGGCTGTCGTGCCGCACGATCGCCATCCCGCCAATGTCCTGTCCATCCGGTGCGGCTGACGCGCAGCTTTTCCCAACGGCGCCAGGCTTCGTACCGGGGGAACGTCCGGTGAATCAGCCCTCGGACGTGTGGATTCGGGGAGGGCGTTGCACAGCCCTCTGCCGGGAAGCCGGTTGCGCCGCGTGCCCGCGCCGTACAGGCCGTGTTCATTCCGCCGTCCCCAACTCGGGAATCACCAGGGCTCATGCCGTCGGATGCCAGGGGCCGGATCCTGCGCTGTTTTTGCGAGTCTGCGGGTCTTTGCGGTGCAGGGATCCATTTCAGAGCGCACGCGAATGCGTTCCGCAGGCGGGCTGGGTATGGCGCCCCGGCCCACCACCCCTCGAGGCCCGGCCGGGAGTGTGGAAGACCACGGGCTGTCGTTCGTCACCCGAGGGGTCGTTGTCTGAAACAAACCGTCCAGGCAAACCATTGGCCCCATGGTCTCGGAGGTGCCATGAGACCCGGCGAGGTCGCACCGGGCGGAGATTCGATCCGGGTCCCCCACCCCACCGGGTACTAGAAAGCACCGTTCTCAGGGGCAGGCACAGTTCGCGGAGAGAGGGCTGCGCGCTTTCCTCCGCTGCCGGCGCCGTGGTGGGCAATAATGCCCTCCGGGATTTCCGAGCGTTATCCGGCCGGACGGCCGTGGCGCCCCGGGCCCGGTCCTGGTCGCGGTTTGCCCCTCGAGACGTGCAGCCAACGGCAACCACGGGGAACAGTGAAGTGAAAGGAAGGCCGGTCGCGGGGCGAGAGCAGGGCAGGTCCTGCCGAGGTTTCGGGGTTCTTGCCTCAGCCACGTCCATCAGACCGTTCGAAACCCGGCGCGACAAAGGTGAGAACCAAAGCCCGGCGACACAACCCACCCGTTCTTGTCGGCCGCGAACCGTGCCCAAGGAAGGAGAAACCGGGCACCCCGGCCGCCGTGCTCTTCACCACGGGCAATGGCAGGCGGCGGGGCGCAACCGACCCGGGCGTTTCCTGCGGGCTCGCAACCGTGGTGGACAAGCCGGATTAGTCTCCGCCGTCGCCCTTGCGGCCCACGTCGCCCACGCCTTCCATGAGTTTGATGAGCGGCAGGAACATGGCGATCACGATACTCCCCACGATCAAGGCCAGGCCGACGATCATGATGGGTTCGAGCAGCGAGGTCATCGCTGCCACGGCGTTGTCCACCTCGTCGTCATAGTTGTCGGCGATTTTGAGGAGCATTTCCGGCAGGGCGCCGGTTTGCTCGCCCACGTCAACCATGCTGATGACCATGGGCGGAAAGATCCCGGAGGCTTCCAGGGGTGCGGTGATGGTTTCGCCCTCTTTGACACTGTCGTGGACCGCTCCGATGGCGTTGGCGATCACGACGTTGCCGGCTGTTTCCTTGACAATGTTGAGTGCCTGGAGAATGGGCACGCCGCTGCTGACCAGAGTTCCAAGGGTCCGGGTGAAGCGGGCGATGGCGAGTTTGGAAATGAGCGGGCCGATGGCGGGCATTTTGAGTTTGAACTTGTCCCATGCGTAGCGGCCCAGCTTGGTTTTCGTGGCCAGTTTCAGGAGAATGAAGAGGCCCACGATACACAGGAATGTGGTCAGCAGGTTCTCCCGGATGGTTCGGCTCACATTCAGCACCAGGCGGGTGAACGCCGGTAATGCCTCGCCTTCCAACAGGCCCTGGAACACTTCCTCGAACTTGGGAATGACGTAGACCGTGAGGATCGTGATGATGGCGGAGGCCACGATCAACACGGCGATCGGGTAGAACATGGCGGCCACGACCTTGCCCTTGATTTTTTGGGCCTTCTCCTGGAACTGGGCGAGGCGGTTGAGCACCACTTCCAATACACCGCCCATCTCGCCGGCGCGCACCATGTTGACGTACAGGCGGTTGAAGACCTTCGGGTGCTGGGCCAGTGCCTCCGAGAACGTGCTTCCTCCCTCGACGGAAAGGGCCAGCTCACCGATGATGCGGCGGAGGGTGGCGTTGCGTTCCTGTTTTTCCAACACGCGCAATCCGCGCAGCAAGGGCAGGCCGGCATCCACCAGCGTGGCCAACTGACGGGTAAAGGTCATGAGGACCTTGGGTTTCACCCGCCCGCCCAAGCCGGGGATTTTGATTTCGATGTCGAGTGCGCTGCGTTTCTTGCCCCTGGCGGTGGGCCGGGCCCCTCGTGCGGGTTGGGCCGCCTTTTTGGTTTCCTTGGCGCCATCGACCTCCACGATCTTGGTCGGGAAGAGGTTCATCTCGCGGATGCGGCCGATGGCCTCATTTTGGGAGGCGACCTCGATGACGCCCTTGACCTCCTTGCCCCGGGCGTCCATGGCAACATAGCTGTATTTGGGCATGGCGGCTCCTGTGGTTGGCGCAGGTTTGCGGTGGTTCAGGTGTACTTCACAACCTCCTCGATGGTTGTTTCTCCCTCAAAGATGTTCCGCAATCCGTCTTCGCGCAAGGTGGTCATGCCCAGTTCGATGGCCTTTTGCCGGAGCACGACCGTGGGGGCGCGCTCGTTGATCAGTGTGCGGATCGGTTCGGTAATGACGAGCAGCTCGAAGATCCCTTTCCGGCCCTTGTAACCGGTGTCGTGGCAATTGGCGCAGCCGCGCCCGTAGTAAAAGACTTTTTCACCCAGGTCGTGCGGGGACAGGTTGAGCAGGGCCAGCTGGCTTTCCGTGGGTTCAAACGGGGTGCGGCAGTCGCGGCAGATCTTGCGCACCAGACGCTGGGCCAGGACGGCCACCAGGGTGGAGGAAATCAGGAAGGGTTCCGCCCCCATGTCGATGAGCCGGGTGACCGCGCCGGGGGCATCGTTCGTGTGCAGGGTACTGAGGACCAGGTGACCGGTGAGGGAGGCCTGGATGGCGATCTGGGCGGTTTCCAGGTCGCGCATCTCACCGATCATGATGACATCCGGGTCCTGACGCAGGAAGGCGCGCAGGGCACGGCCGAAGGTCATGCCCACGGATTCGTTGATGGGCACCTGCATGATGCCCTCGATGTCGTACTCCACGGGGTCCTCGGCCGTGAGGAGTTTGGAGTCGATGGTGTTGATGCGTCGCAGGCAGGCGTAAAGGGTGGTGGTCTTGCCGCAACCGGTGGGGCCGGTGACGATGATGATGCCGTTGGGCCGCTGGATCACCTCGGTCATGTAGTCGTAGATGAACTTCGGGAAACCGAGGTTTTCCAGTTCGAGGTTGACCGTGGATCGGTCGAGTACACGCAGCACCACCGATTCGCCGAACTGGGTGGGCAGCGTGGACACGCGGAGGTCCACCACCCGGCCGCCGATGCGGTGGGTGATGCGACCGTCCTGGGGCAGGCGGCGCTCCGAGATGTTGAGGTTGGCCATGACCTTGATGCGGGAGATCACCGGCAGCGCCAGGTGTTTGGGCGGCGGGGTCATTTCGTACAGGGCCCCGTCCACGCGGTAGCGAATCTTGAACTCGTCCTCAAACGGTTCGAAGTGGATGTCGCTGGCCCGGTCCTGGATGGCCTGTTGGAGGACGAGGTTGACGAATTTGACAATCGGGGCCTGGTTGGCCAGGTCCTCGGCCACGGAAATGTCCTCGGACGCCTCGGCTGCTTCGCGGGCCAGCTCGGCATCGGCGCCGAGTTCCTTGAGAACCTCGGCCACGTTGGACGCCTCTTCCCCGTAGCACCGTTCGATGAGCTTCTGGATCTCGGCCGGGTCGGCCACCACGGGCTGGATCTCGCGCTTGACGATGAAACTGACCTCGTCGATCTGGGCGGGGTTCAGGGGATCGGCAAAGGCAACCTTGAGGGTGGTACCGTCGTCCTCGATGGGGATGCACTGGTAAAGCCGGGCCGTCTCGGCCGGCATCAGCTCCAGCACGTCTGCAGGGATCTGCCGTCCGCTCAGCGAGACCACTTCGGTCCCCAGATGGTCGGCAATGACCTGCAGGATTGTGTCCAGGTCCATGACGCCGTAGTCCTGCAGGACCTGGAGCACCGGGTTGCCGGTGCGCTTGCATTCGCTGACGACCTCTTCGTACTGGAGGTCGTCGATGAGGTTGCGTTCCTTGAGCAGGGCCAGGAGTGGGCTGTGGAATTCTTCCGCCATGGTTGGGAGGGATCAGGCTTTGGGCCCCTTGCCGCGGCCTTTTTCGCCCACGGCCCGGGCCAGGTCGAGTTCCTGGAGTTTTTGTTGCACGGTGACGGGGTCCATGGCCTTGGTGATGACCTCTTCTCTTGCAATGATGCCCTGCTGGTACTTTTCGAGCAAGAAGCTATCCAGGGTCACCATACCGTATTTGGCCCCGGTCTGGATGTCGGATTGGATGCGGAAGGTTTTGTTGTCGCGGATCAGGGCTGCGATGGAGGGGGTGTTGATCATGATTTCGAACACGGCCACACGGCCGGGCTTGTCGATCCGCGGAATGAGCAACTGGGAAATGACCGCTTGGAGCACGGTGGACAGCTGGATTCGGATCTGTTCCTGCTGGTTGGTGGGGAACGCGTTGACAAGGCGGTCAATGGTCTTGGCGGCACCGGTGGTATGGAGCGTTCCGAAGACCAGGTGCCCGGTTTCCGCGGCGGTGATGGCCGCATCGATGGTTTCGAGGTCGCGCATCTCGCCGACGAGGATGACGTCGGGGTCCTGACGGAGGGCCCGGCGCAGGGCCTCGGCGAAGTTGGGGACGTCCACGCCGATTTCGCGCTGGGTGACGATGGCCTTCTTGTGGGTGTGGTAGTACTCGATGGGGTCTTCGATGGTAATGATGTGGACCTCTTCGCGCTCCTCGTTGATGACGTTGATCATGGAGGCCAGCGTGGTGCTCTTGCCCGAGCCGGTCGGTCCCGTGACCAGGATCAGGCCCCGGGGTTTGTAGAGCAGTTCTTTGACCGAGGGCGGGATCCCGATTTCCTCCATGGTCAGGAGCTTGTTCGGGATCTGCCGGAGCACCAGACCGAAGTTGCCCTTCTCCTTGAAGACGCTGACGCGGAAGCGGGCCAGGTCGCCGAAGGCGAACCCGAAGTCCGCGCCGCCGCGTTCCCGGACGTGCTGGATGTGTTCCTCCGAGGTGATGCTGCGCATCAATTCCTCGGTGTCCTCGGGTTTGCAAGGTGGCCCCTCCACACGGTGCAGGATGCCGTGCACCCGGATGACCGGTGGTGTGCCAACGCGGATGTGCAGGTCGGACGCGCCTTCCGACACGACCAACTGCAACAGGTCTGACATCGAGTACGACATGGCTGTCTAGTTCCTCCCTGCGGTCGGGACCGGGGCGCGGACCGGGCCACTGCAGGCGTTCGAACCTCCAGTCCGCCGGGCCTTGTGCGACTGTGGTTCAGGCCTCATCCCCCACGGTGGCCCGGATGACCTCCTCCGGTGTGGTCAGACCGGCCAGGACCTTGCGGATACCGTCCTCGCGCAGGGTGCGCATCCCCATTTCGCGTGCCCGGTTGCGGAGGACCGAGGCCGGGACCTTCTCGTAAATCAGTTTTCGCGCCTCGTCGTCCACGACGAAAATCTCAAAAATTCCCATGCGCCCCCGGTAACCGGTGTTGGCGCATTCGGCGCATCCCCGACCGGCCATGAACTTGGCGGTGGCGAGCTGTTCGGGATCGAGGTTGAGCTGTCGGATTTCGGCTTCGGTGGGCTGGCGCGGTTCGGCGCATTTTTTGCAGACCCGCCGGACGAGCCGTTGCGCCATGATCGCGCGGGTGGAGGAGGCCACCAGGAAGGGCTTGACTCCGATGTCAATCAGACGGGTGACCGCGCTGGGGGCATCGTTGGTGTGGAGCGTGGAGAACACCAGGTGCCCCGTCAGGGAGGCGTTGATGGCGATGGTCGCCGTTTCCAGGTCGCGGATCTCACCCACCATGATGATGTTCGGGGCCTGACGCAGGATGGAACGGAGGGCTGTGGCGAAGGTGAGGCCCACCGCCTCGTTGACTTGGACCTGGTTGATACCGGCCAGGATGTACTCCACGGGGTCTTCGACGGTGATGATCTTGCGGTCTGGACGGTTGATGAAGTGAAGGACTGCGTAGAGGGTGGTCGTTTTGCCCGAGCCCGTCGGCCCGGTCACCAGAAGGATGCCGTCGGGCAGGGTAATCAGCCGCTCGAAGGTTTGCTGATCGTCGGTGAAGAATCCCAGCTCGGGCAGTCCCAGTTTGAGACCTTCCTTGTCCAGGATACGCATGACGATGCTTTCGCCATGCGTGGTCGGAATGCAGGAAACACGCAGGTCGAGGACCTTGTTGCCCACCTTGGTCTGGATCCGGCCGTCCTGGGGAATCCGGTGTTCCGAGATGGACATGTTGGACATGATCTTCAGGCGGCTGATGATGGCGGCCTGAAGTCGTTTGGGGGGACCCTTGACCTCGTGGAGGATGCCGTCGATGCGATACCGGACGCGGAACCGCTTTTCCAAGGGTTCCAGATGAATGTCCGACGCCCGCATCTTGACCGCGTCGGTGATGATCGAATTGACCAGCCGGATGATGGGGGCATCGGCGTCAACCTCGGCTTCCTGATCCTGTCCAAAGCTTCCGGTTACCTCGACGTGTTCCCGGGTGAGCTCTTCGATGACGCCCTTGAACTTTTCGTCGTCCACGACGCTGCGCTGGCCGCCGTAATATTTGGCCAGGGCAGCCTCGATCTCCGGCTCGGACGCCACCATCACCACGATTTCCTTGTTGAGGAGGTGGGTCAGGGAGTCGATGGTGGCAAGGTCGGAGGGATCCGACATTGCCACGGTCAGGGTGTTGTCGTGGAGGTAAACAGGGACGACCCGGTACTTTTTGGCGATGTGACGCGGGACTGCGGCGATGACCGCGTCGTCAATCTGCATGCCGGCCAAATTGACCACTTCGGCGCCGAAATGGGCAGCCTTGGCCTGGGTGACGTCCGCCGGCCGCAGCATGCCGTTGGCCACCATGTAATCAACCACCCCCACCCCGGCGGCCTGCGCCTCCTTGCGGGCCTGTTCGACCTGGTCGCTGGTGACGAATCCGAGATCCACCAGCAAATCAATCAAATAATCGTCTTTCTCAGCCACAGGCGTGACGTCCCTTAACTGCCCGTTTGTTTTTGAGGGCTACAGAGACTAAGCATCCGCCGTTGTTTCTGTCAAACATTCTGGCCGGTCTCGCATCCAGGCCCCTGTCCAACCCCAACTCGTACACTGGCGGGGCCACCTCGCCCAAGGGCCCCTGTCCCGCGCTCGTCGGGCGGCAATGCTGGAAAAGCGGAACCGGGGCGTCTTTCAGCAAGGTTCGGCCGCGATGGTCCAGAGGCCCGGCTGGCCGGGCTACGGAATGAGGCTAAAAGCCTCCCCTTCATGTTCGGGCGGTGCCGGTGCTTTGGGTGGGACCCGACGCAACCTGTTGTCGTTCTGATGGTTATGTGTCTGGCGGCGCTTTCCATGGCCGGTTTGCAGTTGACGGTGCCGGTGTGGCGTCGGTAGCTTGGTCCGGCTTGGACGGCACCGCGGGGGTGCCGTGCAGCAACGGACCAAATCCCATGGCAGAGGGTTACTGCGTCAAGTGCAAGACCAAGAAGGAGATCGCCGAGGCCGTGGAGGAGACGCTCAAGAACGGGCGCAAGGCCATCAAGGGTAAGTGCCCGACCTGCGGCACGGTGATGTTCAAGATGTTGGGTGGGCGGCTGGTTGCGTCCGCGCCTTCCAGCCCTTCGGCCGTGGATCCGGCTGCATCAACGGAAACTTCCACTGAAACCCCATGAGTCAGGAACTGACGTACGCGCTGATCACCCCTTATTCGCTTTTGAAGTCCCGAACCGGAGGCATCTTGAGTCGACTGATTGCCCGGACGGGCTTGGACTTTGTGGCGGCCCGGATGTTTGCCCCATCCGCCGACTTGCTGGAACGGTACGCAGCGTCGTTACCCTCGGCGGATGATCCGCAGGAGCCGCTGATCCAGCAACTGTTCCAGGACTATGTCCGCCAACGGATGGGCCCGGACCCCAGGACCGGCCGCCGGAAACGGGTCATGATGCTGGTGTTCCAGGGCGAAAATGCGGTGCAGAAGCTGCGGGACGTGGTGGGTTTCTTTTCTCGGAACCGGTACGCCGGCCAAACCATCCGGGATACCTATGGTGACCTGGTTTGCGACGATGCCGGCCAGGTGCGGTATTTCGAGCCGGCGGTGCTGATTCCGGTCAATCCGGTCCAGGCGGAGAACCACCTGAAGCTTTGGGCCCGGTACTCCGACACGGACGGCGGCTTGCTGGAGAACGTTATCGAGTACGCTCCCGGGGAGGTGCCCGAGCGCACGTTGGTGTTGTTGAAACCGGACAATTTCCGGTTCCCCACGGGTCGGCCCGGCAATGTCATAGACTTCTTTTCGCGCACGGGCCTTTACATCGTGGCGATCAAGGTCCACCGCATGAGCGTTGCCGAGGCAGTGGAGTTCTACGGGCCGGTTCGGGAGGTGCTGCGGACCAAGCTGAAGGGTGTGGTTGGTGGTCGGGCCCGTGCGGCACTGGAGCGGGAGCTGGGGTTTGGCCTCCCCGTAGAAGTGGAGGCCGGGTTGGGTGAATTGCTCGGCCCTTTGTACGGAGAGAATCAGTTCGAAAACATTGTTCGATTCATGTCCGGGCGGGCTCCGTCGGAATGGCCCAAAGAACGGTGGCATGAGCCGGGTACGGAGAAGTGCATCGCCCTGGTCTACGAGGGCGTGAATGCCGTGGCCAAAATCCGCGACGTGCTGGGGCCCACCGATCCGGCCAAGGCCCCGCCGGGCTCCATACGGAGGGAGTTTGGGTCCAATGTCATGGTCAACGCCGCCCACGCGAGCGATTCTCCACAAAATGCAGCCCGGGAAATGGCCATCGTGAAGCCGGAACAGAACCAGTTCCGGCAGGTGATCGAGTCTGTGTACGGCCCCGTGGCCTGAGCGGGTCGGTCGGTGCCCATTCCGAATCGCGGCGAGGCCTGCCCGAGCCGTGGGCGTGGATGCGGTTTGCGGCCGGCGGCAGGGTTGGGTTCCCTGGCTCTGTATTCCTGCAAACCGGGCAGATCGTGGGCAGGCGCTGGGGTCTCAACCGCTCAGCCAGCATGCCATGGCCGCGGGCCTCGTAGGGGCGCGGCTTGAGTGATGGGCACCCTTGGCCATTGACCACGCATTCCAACCCCAGGGAGTCGGACCAAGCCCGGCGGGTCTCCTCTGCAGATGTCCTCTTGGACCAGGGTTAGGCCTGTCCGGGGCCGATCATGAGGGAACCGACCTTGCCCCATCGCGCCTTTACGTGGATGGATCCGCAGATCCCGGTGAAACGGCAAAGGGCGCCGGGTACCATTACGCCTTGGAGGGAGCTGACCTGGCAGGATTTCGGCAGCCGGCAAGTCCCTGGAACCGCGGTTCAGGATCGGGTGTAAAAGCCCTCAAGAAGGGCCGTGCCGTGCCGATGGTATATGGATTGAAGGTGATGTAAACGTAATGCGTGGGCGTTGGACGCAGCCACCCGCTGGAAAATCTACGGAGATGACCATGAGTCGGCAGCACAGGTCTTTTAACCAGAGCCAGTTGCGATGGGGCCTTTGGATGCTTCTCCTTGCCATGGGCTGTGGAGGTTTTTCCCCGGCCAATGCCGCGGTCCCGCTACCGGCAGCCCAACAGTTTGTGCCCGGTCAATGGCGCAGCTGGGAGGAGCTTCCCGAAAGCCGGTTGCGAGCTTCGTTGGCACGCCTGGCTCCGGAGGCGCGGCAGAGGGCTGTGGCATGGTTGCAAAGCTTTCAGTTCACCGGCGCGGATTGCGACTCGCTTGAAGTTGATGCCGACGGCGGGGTGTTTTATCGGTGCCGCTTTGTTGTGACGCCGATGCCGGCGTCCGCAGCTCCGGCTGAGCCGAGCCCGGGGACAGCGCAGGCCCCCCTTCCGGTAAGCCCGTTTCCAGATTCCCTCAAGTTCCACAGCCGGCCGGGCGCGCCCAACGTAATTTTCCTGAATTTTGCCGGGGAGACGGTGACCAACACGCAGTGGAATACCGACCTGGGCCGAGCGGTCATCCCGGCCCTGCCCTTCAGCATGGACGCGGACTTTACCACCTTTAGCGACAGTGAGCAGGCGGTGATCCGGGCGGTCTGGCAACGAGTGGCCGAGGACTATGCACCGTTTGACGTGGACGTGACCACGGAGCGTCCGGCCGTGTTCAACAATCGCACGGCAATGGTGCTGATCACTCGAAACACCGACGCCAACGGAGACCCCAACCCGTCCAGCGACGCCGGCGGTGTCAGTTACGTGAACGTGTTCGGCACCCTTTTCTACGCCCGGTACCGGCCCTGCTGGGTGTATGCCAACAACCTGGGATTCGTGGAATCGTACATCGCAGAGGCATCGTCGCATGAGGCCGGGCACAACCTGGGTCTCAGCCACGATGGCCGGACCGACGGCGTGGAATACTACGCCGGACACGGATCCGGCGACATTTCCTGGGCGCCGATCATGGGGGCCGGCTATAACCGCAACGTTACGCAGTGGAGCAAGGGCGAATACTATCTGGCCAACAATACCCAGGATGATCTCGCGGTGATTGCCTCCAAGCTGACCTACCGGCCCGACGACCACGGCCAAACGCCCGCAACGGCCACGGCCCTGGTACTGACCGGAGGCACCAACATCGTTTCCACAACCCCTCTAACCGATCCCGCCAACACCAACCGCGCCAACAAGGGCGTAATCGAAAAAAACGACGACGCGGACTGGTTCTCCTTAGTGACCGGGACCGGGCCGGTTCGCCTGACCGTCTGGCCCTGGGTCATGCCGTCCGGCACGCGGGGCGGGAATCTTGACCTGGCCGTGGAACTTTACGACTCAGCCGGCAATCTTTTGCTCACGAACAACCCGCCCGATACCACTTCCGCTACGATCTCCACCCAGTTACAGGCCGGTATGTACTTCTTGGTCGTCCGCAACAGCGGTGCCGGTGACCCGTTCGCACCGGTTCCGTCCGGTTACTCCGCCTACGGCAGCCTCGGCCAGTACTTTATCGAAGGTTGGGTCACGGATCCCTCGGGCGTTGTGGTGCCGCCGGTGGCCGAGCTGACCGTGGCCGACATCACCGAGCCCGGTCAGGCTCGGCAACTCCTGACCGTGGTCTACTCGGACAATGCCGCCATCCAGGTGAGCACCGTGGGCGATGGGGATTTGTGGGTGACCGGGCCCAACGGATACGCGCAGCCGGTGCGGCTGGAAAGCGTCAATCCCGTCACGAACGCGGCCTCGGTCACGGCCGTTTACAGTCTGCCCCCTCCGAACGGGCTCGCATGGTCTGTGGCGGACAATGGAACGTACGAGGTGTGGATGGTGGGCGGCGCGGTCGGCGATATCGAGGGGGGCTGGGTGTCCGCCGGGCTTCTGGGGCGGTTTACCGTGGCAGTCCCCATTGTTTATTACGAGGCCAGAATGGACGAAGATCCGGGTTGGACTTTGGATCCGCTCTGGCAATACGGCGTTCCCGCGTATTCCAGCGGCGGGCCCACCGGCGGCGCCACCGGATCGCGGATCATCGGGTACAACCTGTCCGGGAATTACGAGAACAACCTGCCCATGCGTTACGCCACCACCCCGCCCTTCTCCACCGTGGGAGCGACCAGCTTGAGCCTGCGTTTTCAGCGGTGGCTGCGCCTGCGGCGCGGCGATTCCGCCGTGATCGAGGTCTCCACCAATGGAACGGACTGGATAAGGGTCTGGTCTGCAAACGGAGCTGTCACCGACAACGCATGGCGACAGGTGCAATACGAGCTGCCGGCCCCGGTCGTGGGCGCTCGGGCCGTGCAGGTTCGCTGGGGCCTGGGTTCCAACCCATCCCAGTCCGACCTGGGCTGGCACCTGGACGACGTACAGGTGCTGGGCCAGGGTGTATGGGATCAAGCCCCACCGCGGCCGGTTCTCCGGGTTTCCGACATCACCCTGGCGGGTACAATCACGCACTCTTGCACCGTGGAGTTTGAAGACGAAACCGCCGTGCGCCTGGCAAGCCTGGACTCGGCCGACCTCTGGATCACCGGCCCCAATGGCTATGCGGAATGGGCGGCCTTTGTCGGTGCGGACGCGCCCATGGACGCGGCCCGGATCACCGCCACCTACTCGATTCCGGCTCCCAACGGGGCATGGGAACCCGAGCACAACGGGATTTACACCGTGACCCTGGTCGCAGGCGCTGTTGAGGATGTCTGGGGCCACGCCACGCCGGAGACGGTTTTGGGCACTTTTGAGGTCCGGGTTGCAGCGCCGGAATCCCCTACCCTGGCGGTTTTTCCGGAAGAAGGCTGGGCGGCCGGTGGACCGCAGGGCGGACCCTTCACCCCGGCCGAAGCGGTGTATGTGGTAACGAACTCCGGAAATGCGAGCCTTCGGTTTGCCGTGGAATCGGACGCAGCCTGGTTACAGGCGCTGCCCCACGAGGCAGACCTGGCTCCCGGCGAAAGTCGCCTTGTGCAGGCGACCCTCACCCCGGAGGCCGCGGGCCTGGCACCGGGGATCTACACCGCCACGCTGAGCTTCCAAAATCTTTCAGCCAGCCAAAGTCCGATTCCACGCCCGGTCAGCCTCGAAGTACGTGCACCCCGCCAGTTCCTCGTCCAGGTCACGTCGGAACCGCCGGACTGGGGTGAGGTTCAACCCGGGGGCGGGACCTTCACAGAAGGCGCTTTCGTGACGTTTCAGGCCGTGCCGCGGAACTGGTTTGCCTTTGCGGAATGGGGTGGAGACGTCCGGGCCACCACCAATCCGATCACCCTGGTCGTGACGCAGGACATGACGCTGGTGGCACGGTTTGTTGAGCTCACCACCACCAATCATCCCACACCTCTTTGGTGGCTGGCGGCCCTCGGCTATACGAATGATTTTGAGACGGCTGTCGAGAGCACGGGCGCCAACGGATTGCCGCTGTGGCAGTCGTACATCGCCGGATTAGACCCGTCCGACCCTGCCAGTCAGCTGCGGTTGGAAATCCGGCCGGAATTGGAGTCGGCCACCTTGCGACTGGAGTGGGACCCCCAACCCGGCCGCCTGTACACCCTGTGGGAGGCCGAGTCGCCCGATGGACCGTACGCGCGGGTTTCCGGCGCAGTGGACCTGGACTCCTCGGTGCGAACGTGGACCGTGCCCCTGGGCGTCTCCCGTGCGCGTTATTACCGACTGAGCGTCCGGCTCGACAGCGGAGGCGGTTCCTGATCTGACGCCGGCAGGCCGACCTCGGCTGCTCTGCGGGGTTTCGCAGGCCCAAAACCTCCAGCCCGAATGAAACGCGGCTGGCCAACCTCGATGGGTTCACCTAAGGTTGCCTCCATGGTGCCGTTGCCCAAGCCGGACGTCATTCTGACGCATGAAAGTGATTTGGACGGTCTGTTGGCGGGGGTTTTGCTCCGTCGGTTGGCCGAGGCCGAGTTCGGAGAACGCCCCCGCCTAGAGGCGTGGAGTTATCACGGCTTGCGGCAACGCCCCATGCATGAGACAGTCGCCTGGGTCACGGACCTGAGCTGGGAAAGTCGGATGGACCGTCCGCACTGGGTCATCATCGATCATCACCCGTACGAGACCCCGCCCAAGCACGCCCACCTGATTCATGATCCGCACAAGTCCGCCGCCTTGCTTTGTTACGAGCTGTGCCGGCAGGCCGGCCTCGGTTCGCCCCAACTCGACCGGCTGGTGCACCTGAGCAACGTGGCCGACCTCTTTCTGGACAGCGACCCCGACTTCGAGCTGGCCAGCGACTATGCCAACCTGGTCAAGATTTACGGGTTTTGGAATCTCATGACTCTGGTGGACGAGCAGATCGAACGATTGCTGGACCACCCGTTGCTGGAGGTGATGCGGGTCAAACGACAGGTCGAAAACCCCATCGGTCTTGCTTGGAGCCGCGAAAACATCGTGGAGATCGCCCCCGGCGTGGGCCTCGTCGAAACCGTGGTGGGCAATCCCAACCTCATTATGCACGCGTTGCTGGATGATCCCGGCGTGCGGTACTCGGTCTTGATGACCCTTGTCCGCCGCGGTAATGGCGCCATGGCCGTCAGCCTGCGAAGTCGTCACGGTGAAGCCTCGGCCATCGCCGCCCGACTGCAAGGCGGCGGGCACCCCAACGCGGCTGCGGCCACCCTGCCCCGCTCGGTCCGGACCCCGCAAGATGCGGTTCAGTACCTGAGGCAGGTTTTGAACCCCAAGGGTGAAGTCCACCTGAATCCCCTGCAGGATCTTTTCGCCTGATTCGCCCCGGCGGGAGCGAGACCGCTGGTTCACCATGGCCGGAATGCCTTCCGGCCCTGCCATCGTCCCATTACCCCGAACGGCCGGTTTGACATCAAGCGTGCCCGGGGCTATGGCAGGGCCATGCGAAACCGGAATCTCTCCCTGGCGTGGACGGCCGCACTGCTCGTCGTCGGTCAGGTCCACCCAACGGACGCAGCCGGCGAGCAGGACACGGTCACCCTGCCCCGCTGGCGTTACGAGGAGCTTCTGCGAAAGGAAGCCGAACTGGAGCGACTTCGATCCGCGACCGCCCACGCCGAGACCCGATCGGCCGACGACACCCATGCAACGCCGCCCACGCACCCGACCGCAGCGGGGTCGGCCGAGATGCGTCCCAACACCGCAGGACAGCCTTCGAACATTCCCCTCCCCGCTTTGCGGGAGGGCCAGTTGGTGCCGGCGGAAACCCTCGCCCTCTACTTCCATGGCGACGCTGCCGGGGCCCGTTTGGTGCCTTCGAATCTTCGGTTGCAGGTCCGCGGGCGCATCGCAGGTTTCGAGAAGCCCCTCCTGACACGGAACTTCCATGTCCTGCTGGAAACGGGTCAGCCTGCCATGCGGATTCGGTGCGTGGTCGAGCTCCCGGATGAACTTCAGGGTGTCTATGTCGCAGAGGCGGGCACGGCATTGATGGCTGCAGACCGGTCCGGTGCCCGGCGTCCGCTCCTGCGGGTTGGCCAGGACGTGACTGTTCAGGGAAGACTCAAAGGGCTGAAGGGCCAGGTCATTGAGCTGGCGAATTGCCGGTTGACCCCGACAGCCGGGCGCTCCAACCAGGTACCCTGACCGGCGCCAGCCGGGACGCTGCGCCGCTGCTGTGGATCGGGGCGTGACGGTCCGGGCCGGGCATATGGGCAGACGGAATATCCGGGCCGGAGGTGCTGGGAGGCGCAGTTCGCGTTCGTGGTTTTTGGTTGATTGAGGTGAAAAAAGCAGCTCCCCCAAAAGCGACGGCCGGGTGGCTCGCCAACCACCCGGCCGCTGTCTGAGCCAGAGTGCGCTTACTTCTCCTCGGGAATCCGCATGGCGTAGAAGGAACGGTACACGAAGGCCAGGGCGATGATCAGCAGGACCACCGCAATCCCGGTCTTCAGCCCGACCTTCCCGGCCTTCTGCATGGCCACGGCGATTTCAACGGCCAGCAATCCGAAAAGCGTGGTGAACTTGATGATGGGGTTCATGGACACCGAACTGGTGTCCTTGAACGGATCACCCACGGTGTCGCCCACCACGGTGGCGGCGTGAAGCTCGGTGCCCTTCTGGCGCAGGTCCACCTCCACGATCTTCTTGGCATTATCCCAGGCACCACCGGCGTTGGCCATGAACACGGCCTGGAACAAACCAAAGAAGGCAATCGAGATCAGATAACCGATGAAGAAGTAGGCGTTGAAGAAGGCCAGCGCCAGGGACATGCAGAAGATGGCAATGAAGATGTTGATCATGCCCCGCTGGGCGTACACGGTGCAGATCCGGACCACCTCTTTGCTGTCCTCCATCGAGGCCGCCTTGGCGCTGAGGTCAAGGTTCTCCTTGATGTACACCACGGCGCGATACGCACCGGTGACCACCGCCTGCGTCGATGCCCCGGTGAACCAATAGATCACCGCTCCGCCCATCAGGAAGCCCAGCACGATCTCGGGCTGGACCAGCGACAACTTGCTGATCACGTCGCCGAATTCCTTGTCCAACAACAGGATGATCCCGAAGATCATCGTGGTGGCCCCCACGACGGCCGTGCCAATCAGCACGGGTTTGGCCGTGGCCTTGAAGGTGTTCCCCGCCCCGTCGTTCTTCTCCAGATTGTGTTTGGCGGCCTTGAAATCAGGTTTGAACCCGAACTTGCTCTGGATGTCCTGTTCGACGTTGGGCACCGACTCGATCTGGCTCAGTTCGTACACCGACTGGGCGTTGTCGGACACGGGACCAAAGCTGTCCACGGCAATGGTCACCGGGCCCATGCCGAGGAAGCCGAACGCCACCAGGCCAAAGGCGAAGATCGGCGCGGCGAACCCGATGCCCTCGGGCATGATGGATTGAAGCGCCTGATGGCCCGCCATCAGGGCTGCCACCAGCATGAGGGTCAGCATCAACAAGCCCTGCCAGAAGGCCGAGAAATTGCCCGCCACAAAACCCGACAGGATGTTCAGCGAGGCGCCGCCCTGCCGTGAGGCGGTCACGATCTCCTGGGTGTGCTTGGCGTTGGTGCTGGTGAAAATCTTGGTGAACTCCGGTATCAGCGCGCCCGCCGCAGTACCGCAGGAGATGATCACCGACAACACCCACCACAGATCCGGCTGGGGCTGACCATGCACATCCTGGAAGTCACCCAGCATCAGTTTGCTGACCACAAAGGTGAGAACGATCGAAATGGCCGAGGTCAACCACACCAACCAGGTCAGCGGCTTTTCGGGGTGGAAATCCCGGGCCGTGCCGTATTTGGCCCCGAAGATGGCCTGGTTGAGCCCGTAGGCCACCAGCGAGGTCACGATCATCATGATGCGCATCACGAAGAGCCACGTGATCAGCTTGGCACAAATGGCCCCGGTCAGGCCTTCGGACCCCAAGGTGAGCGCAAGGAACGCAATCAGGGCAACCCCCGTCACGCCATAGGTCTCAAACCCGTCCGCCGTGGGCCCCACCGAGTCGCCCGCATTGTCCCCGGTGCAGTCGGCAATGACGCCCGGGTTCTTCGGGTCGTCCTCCGGCAGCTTGAAGACGATCTTCATGAGGTCGGACCCGATGTCGGCAATCTTTGTAAAGATGCCGCCGCAGATACGGAGGGCCGATGCACCCAGCGACTCGCCGATGGCAAACCCGATGAAGCACGGACCGGTCAGCTCCGGCGGCAGGAAGACCAGGATGCAGATCATGAAGAACAGCTCCACACTGATCAGGAGCAGGCCCACACTCATGCCGGAGCGCATGGGGATCGCCAGAGGCGGCCAGGGCAAACCCTTCAGGGCGGCAAACGCAGAACGGCTGTTGGCCTGGGTGTTGATCCGCATGCCAAACCAGGCCACCCCGTAACTGCCCAGGATCCCCAGGACCGAGGAAAGCAGGATCACCAACACGCTACCGGCCGGCATGTGCCGCAGCGATCCGAAGTAATAAATGATGCAGATCCCGATCAGCGCCCAAAGCAGGGCCAGGAATTTCCCCTGCTGGATCAGGTAACTTTTGCAGGTCTCCCAAATGAGGTTGGAGACATTCCGCATCGCCTCGTGCACCGGCAACGCCTTCGTCTGCAGGTACTGCACCAGCCCAAACAGCGCCCCGATGGCGCACACCGCGATGCCCAGGAGCATCAGGGCGTAGCCACTGACCCCGCCCAGGGCGGGAAAATGAACCTCACGCAAACTCGGCAGCCTCAATTCCGCCTCGCTGGCCATGACCGAAACGAAGCTGCCCCCAAAAAGCATCATCGCCGTTGTTAGTGCCCGCATACGATTCAACCTTTGCATAGACAACACAGTTGATCAGGAGACTGCCCGTGTGATCGGTTCAGGCCAACACTTTTTTTGCGCCAGTGCAACCCAATTTTGTCCGCCAGGGCGGGCGGGAAAACGGCCCGCCGGGCCCGCCGGGAATGGAAGAAAACCACCTGCTCCCGCGCCGGTCGGGTTGGCCGCCAGTCCCGATTCACCCGGGCGCCCGGGTCCCCGGACCGGGCTCCGGAAGTCGCCGTCTCATCGCTCCGCCAGGGCCGGTTGCGAATGCACGGTCCCGACTGCATAGTTCGCCGTTGACGAACCGTCCAGGGGCGCCAAACTAAACCCTCCGTTTGCGAAGGTTGAATGAAGACGATTCTCTTTGTTTGCACGGGCAATGTGTGCCGCAGTCCGATGGCCGAGGGGCTTTTCCGCCATGCGGTTCAGGGCCGCGGCGACTATCGGGTCCTCTCCGCAGGCTTGGGCGCCCTCGAAGGTCAACCCCCCAGTGCCCATGCCGTCCAGGCCATGAAGGAGCTCGGCATCGATATTTCCGGCCACCGAAGCCGCTCGCTCACGGCCGATCTGGTGGCCCAGGCGGACTACATCTTCGGCATGACGCACGGCCATGTGGAGGGGATTCTCCTGCTGTTTCCCGAAGCCGCCGAAAAGACCTTTTTGCTGCGTGAGTTTGACGATTCGGTGGAGGGTTTCGACAAGGACATCAGCGACCCCATCGGCGGTTCCTATGAGGTGTACGTCCGGTGCCGGGACCAGATCCGCGACGCCATCCAGACCCTTTTGCCCGTCCTGGAACGCGATCTGATGGAGGCGCAGCGAACCGCCTGGGAGGCGGGGCCGGTGGCCGTGGGCGCCGATCATGCCGGGTTTGCCCTGAAACAGGCACTGGTGCAGGCCCTGCAGCAACGCGGCACGGAGGTTCTGGACCTTGGCACCCACAGCCCTGATTCCACGGATTACCCGGATTACGCCCACGCGGTGGCGAGGGCTGTGGCCGACCGGCGGGCTCGCTGGGGGATCCTCTGCTGCAGCACCGGCATCGGCATGAGCATCGCCGCCAACAAGGTGCCGGGTGTACGGGCCGCCCTGGTGCATGACGTGGAAGAAGCCGCCCTGGCTCGGCGTCACAACGACGCCAACGTGCTCTGCTTCTCCGGACGGCGCACCACTCCGGAGCAGGCGCTGGCCATGATTGACGCGTTCCTCCAGGCCCAGTTCGAAGGGGGCCGACACGAACGCCGGGTGCACAAGCTGGAGAGTTGTTGCGCCGGTCGAACCGGCCTTCGGCACGTGGACCCGGCCGTGGCCGCCCTGATTGAACAGGAGCGTTTGCGCCAGCAGGAGAACCTCGAATTGATCGCAAGTGAGAATTTCGCCAGCCCGGCCGTCCTGGAAGCCCAGGGATCCGTGCTGACGAACAAGTATGCCGAGGGTTATCCCCGCCGGCGCTGGTACGGCGGTTGCGAGTTCGTGGACCAGATCGAACAACTGGCGATTGACCGCGCGAAGAAACTCTTCGGCGCCGAACACGCCAACGTGCAGCCCCATTGCGGCTCGGCCACCAACATGGCCGTGTACTTCGCATTCCTGAAGCCGGGCGACAAGATCCTCACCATGGACCTGAGCCACGGGGGCCATCTCACGCACGGGCACCGGGCCAATTTCTCCGGCAAGTTTTTCGAGGTCATCCACTATGGCGTCCGGCGCGAGGACGAGCTGATTGACTACGATGAGTTGTTGCGACTCGCCAGGGAGCATCGGCCGCGCATGATCACCGTCGGGGCCAGTGCGTACCCGCGGATCATTGACTTTGCCCGGATGGCCCAGATCGCCCAGGAGGTCGGAGCCTATCTGCTGGCCGACATCGCGCACATCGCCGGCCTTGTGGCGGCCGGACTGCATCCCAGCCCGGTGCCGTATGCGGATTTTGTCACCACCACCACGCACAAGACCCTGCGCGGGCCGCGGGGCGGATTGATCCTGTGCCGTGAAAAATACGCCAAGGAAATCGACGCCATGGTGTTCCCCGGCATCCAGGGCGGCCCGCTGGAGCATGTCATCGCGGCCAAGGCGGTTTGCTTCGAGGAAGCCATGCAGCCGTCCTTCCGCGCCTATCAGGAACAGATCCTCAAGAACGCCAGGGCCCTGGCGGAGGGACTCAAGCGAAACGGGTTCCGGCTGGTCAGCGGCGGCACCGACAATCACCTAATGCTGGTGGACGTGGGTGCACGGGGTTTGACGGGCAAGGATTGCCAGGCCGCACTGGACGAAGCCGGCATCACCGTCAACAAGAACACCATCCCCTTCGAAACCCGGTCCCCTTTCCTGGCCAGCGGCATCCGCATCGGTACACCGGCGGTCACCACGCGGGGGATGAAAGAGCCGGAGATGGCCGCCATTGCCGACATGATCAGCGAGGTGCTGATGGACCTGAACAATCACGAAGCCATCGCCAAGGTCCGACAGCGGGTGCGGGAGCTCACCTCGCGATTCCCCCTCCCCTACTGACCGGAATTGGAGGAAAGAGCTGCCTCGCACCGGGCGCCCGGCGCCGAGGTCCATTGGCTCCGAACCGGATCAAGCCCCCTGCGCAGCTACGCCGGGGCTTGCAACGTGGAGGCTGCCGTGGGCACGCTGCCCTCCGTGAAGCTGTTCCTCGACCCGCGGTGGCGGCTGCCTGAACCTGCCCCGTCGCGAAAACGCCGGGACCACGTCGCGGCACAGCGAAAAGCGGGAACGTTGTGCAACTCTCGGTCGGTCAAGGGGTTGGTGTTGGGGCCTTGCAGGATCGGATTGGGCATGCTCGTGGCGCTGGCCGCAACCGCATCACTGCCGGCACAGCCGGAGGAGGACAATCCCCGGAAGGTGGTCCAAAGTGCGCTGCCCCAGGGGCCGGGCCTTGCCGCTGCCCATGTAGCAGATCGTGGTCTCGGCGAACACCCGGACGTCCGGTTTACCGACGACTTCGAAACGGGGCCTTTGGAAAACCGGTGGGATGAGGTTCGCAATCCGGCCGGGGCGGTGCTGCGTTGGAGCCGGCCCGGCGGGCCGGCCTTTCTGGGTCAACGGTGCCTGCGGGTCGAAGCGCACCTGGATCGCGACACCGGGGGCGGTCTCACCCGGTGGTTCCAACCCGCTCCAACGGTCTTCGTCCGATTCTACACACGCTTTGTCCCTCCCTGCGACTACATCCACCACTTTGTGACCCTGCGGGGCAACCGTGGCCTCCGCGGTGCTGATCGTTGGTCCGGGTTTGGCGGTGCCGGCCAAAAGCCTGCCGGCGACGAACGGTTCTCCACGGCCCTGGAACCGTGGGGCAACTGGGGTCGGTGGCCGGCCCCGGGCCGATGGCAGTTCTACAGTTACTGGTACCGGATGCGCCCCTCCCCCGACGGCCGCTTCTGGGGTAACACGTTTGAGGTTCCCACCGCCCCGTTGATCCCCGCCAACCGCTGGATCTGTGTGGAGTTCATGCTTCGACAGAACACACCGGGCGTTGCGGATGGCGAACAGGCGTTCTGGATCGACGGCCAACTGCAGGGGCATTGGACCGGCATTTCCTGGCGCCGGACGGACATCCTGCAGGCCAACGCACTCACGCTGGAGGCCTACATCACCGACCGCTGGGCCCGTCAGATCACCAATGTCGTGGAATTCGACAACGTGGTCGTCGCAACGAAGTACATCGGCCCCGCCCGCAGCCCGGATTGAAAACGGGTCACCGTGGAGGCCGCAGCGGCGTGGCACGCTTCAAGACGCCGGCTGCAGGCCCTCCACGAAGGGTGGCACAGGGCAATCCAACGCGTCGGCGATGGCACGGAGCAGCTCGGCCTCCTGAACCTCGAGCAGCCCGTCCGCCGAGGCTGCTGCCGCACAAGCTTCCAAAACACGGCGTTTGATCGCCGGTGAAGCGTGGGCGAGACGTTCGAGCGCCGCATCGAGCTGCGCCAGACCGCAGGATTCGGCCGGCAGCAGGGGCGGCGCCGGAGCGTTTCCAAACAAGGACTGCCATCCAACCTGAAAACTGTGTTCGGCCTGCCGCGGATCCGAATGACCCGCACGCGCCAGGACCGAAAGGACCACCCGGACGGCAGGCTCCAAGGGCCGCAGTGCGTAGTATTGCACCGGCCGGGCGCGCTCGGGGTAAAACCGGGCCGTCAAGTGGCGCCGCACCATTCGTTGCAGCGTGTACTCGAACAGGTCAATTTGCCGGTCGCTTTCCATCAACCAGCGCAGGGCGTGGCTGAACAAGACAAAATCTTCCGCCTCGATGCCATGGAGCGCCGGCAGGGCCAGTTGCACCAGCGGCAACCGGGCCCCCGGTGGTATCCCTGCCAGCAGGGGTTCCAGGGCGCACAGGCGATTGTACACGCCGGGCGGCACACGGGTCTGAAGTCCCATCTTCTGCTGATGCCGCAACTCGGGGTCGGCACTGAGCCCCACGCCCAGCACGACGGCTTGGGCGCCGATCACGTCGCGGGCCGCTTCCAATACCTCATGGGGCAGCACGGACTTCAGAGCCGCAGCAAAACGCAGCTGAGCCGGTCCGGGCCGACCCACCCGGGCCGCCACGGCCCCGGCCGGCACACGTCCCCCACCCCAAAGCGCACTTGCCAGGTCCGGCGCGGGCCCCCCGCGGGCGAGCGTTTCGCGCCCCAACGGTTCGCCGGAGGGTGTCAGGGTCACGACGGGGAACTTTCCGTCCCACGCGGGATCAAGTCGGCGGATCCGCTCCTCCAATGGCGGATGCGTGGCCCACCAGAGGGTGGCCCTGTACAGGGCCGAGCTGAAAAAGAGGTGGGCCGCCTCGGAAGCCCGGGGGTGCCGCACCACGGACCCGTGCACCAGTCCCCCGATCTTCTTCAGGGCACCGGCAAGGCCCTGGGGATTGCGGGTAAACTGCACCGCCGCAGCATCGGCAAGGTACTCGCGTTGACGGCTGACCGCGGCCTGGATCAGACGCCCGAAAAAGACCCCGAGCGATCCCAGGACCATGAGCAACAACCCCAACAAAGGCGCCGGATTGTTGCGGCCCCGAAAGCGCAACAAAATCCGCCCCACTTCACTGAGGCACAGGATGCCAAAAATCCAGCCGATCAGCCGGATGTTCAACCGCATGTCGCCGTTGAGAATGTGACTGAATTCGTGGGCAATCACGCCCTGGAGCTCGTCCCGGTTCAGCAACTGCATGCAACCGCGGGTCACGCCAATCACCGCGTCGGTGGGATGATACCCTGCGGCAAATGCATTGATCCCGGGCTCATCATCCAACACATACACGGGAGGCACCGGCAAACCCGAGGCCAGGGCCATTTCTTCCACCACGTTGAGCAGGCGGCGTTCGTGAAAGTCCCGGGTGTCGGGACGAATCAACCGCCCACCCAGGCTCTCCGCCACGCTGCGCCCGCCGGACCGGAGCGAGAGGATCCGGATCCAGCTGCCCGTCGCCACCACGGCCAGCGTGCCGCCCACGCAAAACAAAAACACACGGGGTTCCCACCATGAAGCCCGTGCCGGCGCCCCTCTGCCCCGCGACCCGGGGTCTTCCATGAGCCGCAACCAACCCCAAATGGCCCCATAAACAGCCAGGGCAATCCCCAGGACCGCCAGGGTGAAGAGGAGTACGAGCCGGCGGGTTCGCTTTCGAGCCTGATCCTGTGCGGAAAAGAAATCCATGAACCAACGGCCCGGAACTATCGCGGAGAATCTTCCCACTGTTGCCGGCCTTCTCCGAGCTGCCGTGCATCCCGTGCCATGAAATCGTCAGGGGCAGGGAAACCGGAACCGTCCCGGTACGCGCAGCCCGCGAAAGCCACCGGTCAACTGAACGACACCCGCGGCGCAGCACGTTCCTCGGGCTTTTCCACCTGGAACAGTTCAGCCGGCCCGAAGTTGAACATTCCGGCCACGATGTTGGTGGGGAAACTCTCCCGCTGCGTGTTGTAAACCATCACGGCGTCGTTGTATGCCTGGCGTGCAAAGGCGATCTTGTTTTCGGTGGACGTCAGTTCCTCCATCAGCTGCGCCATGGTCTGATTGGCTTTCAGATCCGGGTAGGCCTCGGCCAGGGCGAACAACCGGCCCAGCGTGCCGGCCAGTGTTCCCTCGGCCGCCACAAGGGCTTTCATGGCTTCGGGATCGGCCGGATTGGCCCCCACGCGACCGCTGGCCTGCACGGCGGCGTTGCGCGCGGCGATCACTGCCTCCAACGTGCCGCGCTCGTGTTTCAGGTAACCCCTGGCCGTCTCCACCAGGTTCGGTATCAGGTCATAACGACGCTTCAATTGCACGTCGATCTGCGCCCACGCGTTCTTGAACCGGTTGCGCAACGTGACCAGCCGATTGTAGGCACCAATCAGCCAGAACACCGCAAGCAACACCAACACAAACAAACCCAATGCGATCCATGCCAACACGCTCATGATCACGCCCTCCTTCCTCAGGTTCTGGTTTGGCCCTACAGCTAGGCCAAAATCCAGGCACCGGCAACCGTAAAAGCATCGGCCGCAGTCCCCCACCCCCTGCCGGGCGGCGCCACCAACCACCCCCCACAAGCGGCCCGTGCCAGGGATCCCGCCCATTGCCGGTTTCACCCGGTCGGCGGCCGGGGGACCGGATCACAACAGCCCCAACTCGGCAAGGCGTTGCCGGCTGGATTCCGGGTCGGTATGAACCCACGCCTGCCAACCGCGGTCCAAACCCGCCTGTACGTTTTCGGGTCGATCGTCCAAATAGGCAATCTGCGGGCCCTGCCTGCCGGTCAGCCGTTCCAGGACCTCGTACATGCCGGGAGCCGGCTTCATGGACCGCACCTCGTACGAGAGCACCACGCCGTCGAAGTTGTGGACGAAGGGGAAATGCCGGCGGATGTGTTCCATGGCCAGGTCGTTCGTGTTCGAAAACAACCAGGTGGGAATCCCGCGTTCCCGCAGACGGGCCTGCACCGCCACCATGGGTTCGATGGGCCAGAAAATGTCGGCAAAGCAATGGGCGAACTCGGCCAGGTCGCCGCGGAACCCGGTGCGTGCCCGCACCGTCTCGAAAAACTCTTCCCGGCCGATCCGACCGCTCTCGTACCGACACAGCAGATCCGGGGAATCCAGCACATCCCGAACCTCGATTTCGGTCGCCCGACTGCGCTCGGCAATCCGTCGCGCGGCAATCCGATAATCAAAGTCCAGCAGCACCTTTCCTAGGTCGAACACCACGATTTCAGGTCGTACAGTTGTCATGGAAACTCGTCCGCAGACCCGCCGGTTCCGGCTCAGGTCATCTCCCGCCGGCCCTGGAGGGCATGGCCCAGGGTCACTTCATCGGCGTATTCCAACCCGGTGCCCGCCGGCAGGCCGTGGGCGATGCGCGTGATTCGCAGACCCGGCCGGGCCAGCCGCCTGGCCAGATAGTGGCACGTGGCCTCGCCCTCAACGTCCGTTCCCAGGGCCAGAATCAATTCCCGCACCGGCTCGGCCTGCAGGCGTTGTTCCAGGGCGGCAATCCGCAGGTCGTCCGCCTCGACCCCCTCCAGCGGCGAGATCCGCCCCCCGAGCACATGGTAGCGACCGTGGTAGCTGCCCGAACGCTCGATGCTCAGCACGTCCGTCGGCCGTTCCACCACGCAAAGCAACGAATCGTCCCGGCGCGGGTCCGTGCAAAGTCGGCAGGGCGATGCCTCCGTCAACGCCCCGCAACGGGTGCAGGCGTGAATGCTCGCGCGGGCGCGGAGAATCGCGTCGGCCAGCTCCTGCGCCAGCGCCGGTTCGCGTTGCACCAGAAACAGCGCCATCCGTTCCGCCGAGCGACGCCCCACACCGGGCAGACGCGTCAGCGCCGTGATCAGGGCTGTCAACGGTTCCGGCCAACCGTTCATGCAAGCTCCGGTTTCAACTCCGGCACCTCCCTGCCGCCCATGGACCCCGTTCACATCAGCCCCGGCAACTGAAAACCGGCGGTGACCCGGGCCATCTCCGCATTGGCAATCTCCTTGGCCCGGTTCAGCGCCTGGTTCACCGCGCTCAGGATCATGTCCTCCACCAGGCTGGCATCCGCAGGGTTCAATGCCTGCGGGTCAATCTTCAGACTCACCAGCGTACCGTCGCAGCGAACCACCACCTTGACCGCGCCACCCCCGCTGGTCGCTTCCACGGTCCGCTGCGTCAACTGATTCTGCACCTGCTCGATCTGCTGCTGCAGGCGTGCCGCCTGCTTGATCATTTTACCCAGGCTCGACATGGACGTGCTCCTTTCTCCGAGGCGGCCGGCGGCCGAGGGGCTCAGCCCCGTCCCGACCTGCTCCGCTCAACCTTGCTTGACGATTCGCGCCTTGAACATCTCCAAAGCCTGCCGAATCAACGGATCGTTCTTGAACTCCTCCGGGTCCAGCTTGAGGGGCGGCGCCGGCGTCTCACCGGCGGGTTTGCGCGCACGGGCCGCAGGCCGGGTCCCACTCGTCCCCGACGCGCCACCGACAGCCCCCGCCCCCGCCTCCGGCGTCTGCGGAGCACCGCCAGCCCCGACTCCGGTCGCCGGTGCATCCGCCAACCCCGGACTCGGCTGCGTCACCGGCGGGTCTGCCACCACAAACGTGACTTCAGCCGTTGGCATCCCCAGCTCCCGCAGCTTGGTCTCCAAAACCTGGCGGAACTGCGGTGTGTCCGCCAACGCCTTGTACTCCTGCCACTCCCGCGGGAAGCCAATCACCACTCGTTGACCCTCGCGCCGGGCCAGGTACGCATGCTCAAGATAGCTCCGCAAAAACGGGCTGGCACGGCCCACAGTGTCAAGGAGCCGGGCCCAGAACGCCTCGTCCGAGGTGGGCGTGGAGGCTGGTGCGGCTCCGGAGGCTAGAGGACCAGCCGCAGCGGCGGTGGCAGAAGCCGGGCGCGCATCCGGGACGGACTGATCCAGCCCACTCACCGCAGCCGTCTCCAGGTCCTGCTGCCCCCCAAACCCACCGGCGGACGGCGTCGAGCCGGGGTTCGTCGCCGACTCCCTCGATTCCACTTCCAAACCATTCCGGAGCGCTCGCAGCTTCTCCAGCACGTACTCCAGACTCACCGCCTGCCGAGCCTCAATGGCCCGCAAGAGCGCCACTTCCAGCATCACCTGCCGCGACACCGCGTCGCCCAGCCGGTTCTCGGCATCCGCCAGCACCTCCACAATCCGCGCCGCCCCTTCCCAGGTCACCAACCCCGCCTGTTCCCTCAAGGCAGTCCGCTCCGCCTCGGACAGGTCCAACAGTTCGGCATCGTCCCCCGCCAGTTGCCAGACCATCAAATTGCGAAAATGCCCAACCAGGTCGCCCAACAGGCGCCCCGGATCCTTGCCCTGCCCCAGCAATTGATCCAGCAACCGTACCACCCCGATGCGGTCGCCGCGCAGGATCGCCCCGCTGAGACCCAGCAACTGGTCCCGGGCGGTCAGCCCGTACATCGAAAGCACGTCGCTCTCCTGAATTCGCCTGCCGCAGAAGCTGATCAACTGATCCAGCGTGGACTCCGCATCCCGCAGCCCCCCGTCCGCCCCGCGGGCAATGGCGTACAGAGCCGCCTCGTCGATCTCCACCCCCTCCAGCCGCGCGATGTGCGCCAGGTGCCGCACCATCAGCGCGGTGGGGATGCGCCGCAGATCAAATCGCTGGCAACGGGACAAAATCGTGGCGGGAACCTTCTCCGGCTCCGTGGTCGCAAACATGAACTTCACGTGATCGGGGGGCTCTTCCAGCGTCTTGAGCAACGCATTGAACGCCTCCCGCGTCAGCATGTGCACCTCGTCGATGATGTAGATGCGGAATCGGGACTGGGCCGGCGCATAATGGACCGTCTCACGAAGACTGCGAATCTCGTCAATGCCCCGGTTGCTGGCAGCGTCAATTTCCAGCACGTCCAGGGAACGGCCCTCGGCGATCTCGCGACACCGGGGATCGTCATCGGAGAACTCCACCGTGGGCCCGTTGGTGGCGTTCAAACACTTGGCAAAGATCCGCGCAATGGTCGTCTTGCCCGTGCCCCGCGGCCCGCAAAACAGGTACGCATGGGCAATCCGGTTCTGGGCAATGGCATTGGCCAGGGTCCGCGTCACATGCTCCTGACCCACCACCTCGCTGAACCGTTGCGGCCGATACTTGCGCGCTATGACCTGATAAGACATGACCGGGGTCGAAAACCGCGCCTCCAGCAGGAACGCCCCCCGTGGAGACGGGAAAATCCAAAGGCCAGGGTGACCACGGCAGATGCAGAGCAAACTACCGTTGCTGCCTTCCGGCCCTGGCGGGGTTCGTTTGTCCGCATTCCGTGGGCCCTGGCGCCTCTCACTCTGCGCCAACCCTGCCCCCGCTTCAAGAGGAACTTGCACTCGATGGGAAACGAGCCGTCAGGCGCCCCAAATCGGCCTGGATCCGATACAAGCCCGCGGACGCAGAATCCGAAGGAATTCGAAAAGGCGCGCGAGGCTCGAGGGCCCGCAGCCGAACCGGGCCCGAAGTCCATGACACGCCCAGAGGGGCCTTAACCCCTGGCGTCCACCTCCCAGGGTGCCGAAGCGCCCGGTCCGGCCCGGCCGTCCCGGATCCAATTCCCTTCGCCTTTGCCACTGCGGATCCGGCCGTTGCCCGGTGCACCGGCAGCCCGATCGGGGCAAGGATCAGCCCGATAAGCCCGGCATGGTTGCCCATCCAGTTGCCCCAAGCCGCCCGGTCGCCGGTTCGCCCCACCCGCGTCTTCCAGTGCGCCGCCAATGCCACCCCGCTCGCACTTGTTCATGCCACGTCATGCCCCAAATCGTCCGTAAGCCTCACCCGCGGATAGGTCAGTGTGGATGCGCACGGGGCGCCAAACCAAAGCCCTGACCGCTCGCAGCACGCCAGCCGAACCACCACGAAAGCTGCAACGACAAGTCTTGGCGCGGGCCAAGCATGGCGGTCCACTGGCAGCCTGTCGGACCTGGGGAGGGCGATGTTTTTATCCCACCGTTTAACAGGAGCGCGGCTGACCGCATCTGAAAGGTTAGGCGACACGCTTTCTTTCCATTGACCGCGATGCCCCACTGCTGCTCCCACCCAACCTGCGCGAGTGGGTGGCCGCCAACGATCTGTTCATAGGGTCGAAGAACAGAACAACCGTTGTTCGACGGCCCGCAGGTGCTGCCGGACCCGGGGACCGCTCCCCTCGGGCGACCGTTCGTGCCCGAGTCACGGTGTCAACGGTCGGTCAAGAGTACGGATTCGCGCTGCTTCTACACCCGATCGGGCAATGGGCCAGATCTGAGCAGTAAAACCTGGTCATCTGGTTCGGGTCGGTCGGGTCCTCACTCCCCGTGTCGTCTCTGCACGCCGTGGGACCGGATGCCCCTCCAGGCACGGTCGCCCGGAGAGCACCCATCGCATTTCGCGTCAGGCCGGTGCTGATACTGTTCCGCCATTTTGAATCGCGGAAAATCCCGCATCTTGGTGCAAACATTTCAGTCACCAGGGCCTTGTACGCTGAGGATCCCGGCAACGCCTGCGGCACCCTCGGAACTGCCACCGCAAGAACCTCAGACTCAACGCGGGCGCCTCAATGGCCGGACCGCGCCATGGCCCGGGTTTTTCCGTGGTTTCGCGTGAAAAAGATCACACCAAAATGCGCATGCACCCGCGAAAGATTCACGACAAGCAAGAGGCCATGCTGTCCTGTGATCCCAACCGGTTGGTCTGTGGAACCTGGTAAGAAGTCAAATCAGTTCCAGATCCAACCGTGTACCGTACGACGACTCACAACCCTTCCGGCCGGAGGTCGGTCCGCGGCAGGTGCTGCTCCAGCCGGAATGGCCGGAACAAACCATAAGCAATCGTGCTGTAGCGCACGCCGGGTGGCGGGCCTTCTTCGGGACCTTCCTGAAACATGGCCGGCCATGCACTACCCGGACGGGGATCCCCATGATGGGGGCCGAGGGTGTTCTTGAGGGTACCGATCACCACAACTTCGACCACGTTGGTGCCGGGACGGAGTTGCCGGGTAACCTCGAGTTCCCAGGGCGGTGCCAGGATATATCCAACCCGTTGGCCATTAACATTCACCCGCGCCACACTGCCCTGCCAGCCCTGCAGCCGGACGAAGTACCGGCCCTCCGGGTGGGGCAACGCATATCGCTGGCGATAGGCAACCCCCGCACCATAGAACGGGTGGCCCTGGGTATTCCAACCCAGTCCATGGGTTTCGTCGAGACCACTGCCATCCACCAAATGGATGGCATTTCGCCGGTGCGATGCCAGTTCACTGGACACCTGATGCACTCTCACGTTCGCCAATCGATGGTCCTCAGCGGTGTAGAACTGAACTTCCGAAAGGCCCACAAAACCGTGGTCCTCCGGCGTACCTTCGGCCGGGTATTCAACACCACGAAGGTTGGACAAAATGTCCAGGCGCACGTACCGCACCGCCCGGTCGCTCACGGGCAGGATGTCGGGCGTGTCATAAGCACCGCCCGGAGCCCGCCGGAGATGGAACGTGCCCAGCTCCTCGTTCATTGAGTCCGGCTCCGCGCCGGCTCTGATTCGGATCCTCCCGGCGCCCCGCAACGTCAGGTCGCGCACGTGCGCCTCGTTGTAGTTCCAGATCTTGATCCGGTTCACATTCGTCACCTGGCCCAGATCAAAGATCACGTATGGAGCGCGGTCCTCCCGGCCCTCCTGGAATCCGATGCCGACGGTCAGCCAGGCTGTCCCGTCAGGGTTGTAGCCGTGAGCCGGTCGGGGTTGGGCTCTGCCCAGTTGGATCGGGGTGTCCGGCGTAATCGCGAATCCCCGCGCCACCGGTTTGAGGGCGAAGCTGCCCAGCACATAAGCCGGCTCCAGCTCGTGCAGCATGGTGAAGGGCCGGGCCGTGAGCGTGACCACGTTTTCTCCGGTTCGTGCGGTCGAAGCCAGGGAGATGCGGCCGAAAGCCTTGTCCAGCCACCAGGCACCCGGTACCGGTTCCACCGCCCGGCCGTTGCAGGTGATGGTGTAAAGGTCGGGTCGTTCCACAACAAGAGCCAGGTCGGGTGGCACGGCGCCTTCAATGGAGAAACGGTAGCTGACCGTGAAGCCGCTATCGGGCGGAAACGTCCTGGAGATCAACTCGTCCTTGAACTGAACGGCGTTGTCCCACGGGCTGCGTTCCACACCATGTTTCTGCCACACAAACTGGTTGGCGCGGTAAAAATACACGTTCGATCGTGTCTCCCCGGCTGCGGACACGTCCACGTAATCCAACGTCAGCACGTTGGGTTCCAGCCGCTGGATTTCCAGAAAGGCATCCACGTCCTCTTCCCGTCCCGCCGGATGGGTGGCCAAACCTCCGGCCAACCGGATGGGCGGCACCGGACGTATTTCCTCCCTCACCGGTCGTCCGGGCTCCAGCGGTTGCCGTGACAGGAACAACAAAAGGCTTCCGGATGGCGGCAACCGAAAGTCGGCCCTGAGCCCGTTCGAAGTGTTCTGAAATGGGTACGGCTCCACGGCACCCGTGTAGGGGTCCCATCTTTCCACACCCTGAAGGTCCGATTCAATGGTGCCGGCCGAGGGCTCCTGCATGCTGGTGTTCACCAGCAACAGGATCTGGCCGTCGTCGATGTGACGGCGGTGATGGAAAAGAATGCCCCGGTCGGCCGCCGCGCGGATGATCCGAACCCCCTGCGGAGGCGCCAGGCGATGGAGTGCTTCCACTACGCGGGATGGGTCCGTGGCAACCCATCCAGTCCGGGTCGCCCAATGGGCCGGGCGCGGTGAGAGTGCACCGTCCACGCGCGCAGGGGCCGCTCTCAGGCACAACACCCGGCCGCCAGCCTCCCGGAAACGATCCCCCAGCTCCAGCAGATTGGATGAAATGTTTTCGCACAGCGGCGGCAGTACGAGCACATCATAGAGGCGCCGGCCCACACGAAGCCGGTTGCCTTCCACGGCGGCGTGCTCGGCCAGAATGGACTCGCAACCCAGGTCATATTCGATTTGGGCCGCCTCGAGGCGCATCAACAGGTTGAAAAACGAATCGCCCAGTTGCCGAAGCCCGGCCTCATGGCCCTGGTACATCCAGGCGGTGCTCGTCGGTTCCAGCACCAGGATGCGGTTGATTTGTTCGCCCTGGGACATGACGGCCGAGAGCCGCGCCAGGTAGCGCGCATGAACCTGGTAGGCCTCCCACCAGGGCTCGTGATAGCTGAAGCTCTGGGGATGATCGCGTTTACGGGCGCCCCGTAGGGTCACATAGCTGAGGTGCTCGTCCATGAGATTGATTCCCAACACCAGGAGCCAGTCGGCAATGCGCTTCATATCCTCGAACCGCAAGTCCCATCCCCCGGCCCCATAGAGCTCCACCAGTGTGCGTTTGCGGCCGAGCTGGTTGGCCACACTGGAGATTTCCCGACAGAACCGCACGTTACCGAACTGGGCACGGGTGTGTTCGGCGTATTGATTCATCAGGCAATCGATCCCCGGGATGTGCTGCCAGGCGGCCATGGCCATGTTATCCGGAACGTTCAGGCATTGAGGCCATTCGTGGTCCCAATAGTAGCCGGTGAAGCTCAATCCGTGCGCCTCGCACCACTCGTAGTAGGGCCTGGCCCACCGCTCAATGAAAAGCTCGTTGAGGGTGCGGAAGTAGTCATGGCGCACCCGCCGCCAGTCCCCCAGCTCGCGCGCCAGTGCCGGCAGATGGGCCAACAAATCGTAGCCGCGCCGCTTTTCAAACTGCTCCGGCAGGTCGGGACACCATGGGAATCCTCCCGCAGGCCGGATGTTCGGCTCGTCGGTGAACACTCCCGGAATCCGATGGCCGAACTGGCCGCCCACCTCCCGCCTGTAGGCCCCGAGCGTGACCTCAAGGAACTTCTCCGTGACGCCCTCGGTCAGCAGGTTCACGTAGAAACGGTTGCCGTGCCATGGTGAATTTTCGGCCTGCCGGATCACGGCCACCCAATACCGACCGTGCGGGAGAGTCTCGCCCGACCTTACCCGGCCGGACACATCGCGGGCATCGTCATCCCCCAGCTGGAACACGGCCACCGTGTCGGTAGTCCATTCGGGCGGGGCGTTGGTTTCGAAGAAATGCAGGCCCATGCCGCGGGACTCGGGCATCAGCTCCGGCACCCATCCACCGGCAAAACCGCTCGGGTATGAGTTCTCGTCGTAGATCCAAACGTTCATGTCCAGGCGTTCGGCCTCGTCCAGGGCCACCTTCCACAGCCGGAACCATTCCAGCCCCAGGTAGGGGGTCATCAAGCCCGGCCGGGGGTGGATGAACACCTGTCGGATCTGTTGGCTGCAAAGGTCGCGCAGCGTGTCACGGACCTGTTCCTCGGTCATCGCGTCATTCCACACCCACAGGGGCGCGCTGGTGTAATGGCGGGGCGGGTCGGCGAGAAGGCGTTTCACCGCTGTCGCATCCACGGCGTGCGCGCTGAGCACCATCCCGCTCGTCAGAAGCAGCAGGCCCGGAACCCACAACAAGCCACGGAGCATGCACGTTCGCATACCAACGGCCCCAGCAGACCCCAAGCGACCCGCTTGTTCAAGTCTGCCGTTCTGGAGGGCCTGCACAATTCGTGAGCCCCTGGCGAGGATCAGGCGTCAGGGCGTCATTGGACGGCAGCCGTGAGGGTGCCGGGAATTCACGAGGGTCCAACTGCAGTTCGCGGCGCCGGTTCACCGAAGTGGACCGTCGCACCCGCCTGCCAGCCTACAATCCGTCCGGGTCTCAGGCCACGATCGAGAAGTGCTGTTCCGCATACCCGCCGGGGCTGGCGAACCTGCCGTGTTTACCGGTTGTTGTGAAGTGCTACATTGCGACCGTGAAGTCTTCTCAACCCAATATTGGGCCCACGGGCCGATGGTTGCGAGCCGCGGTCGGGATTGTATTGCTTGGCGTTGCCTGGTGGGCGGTTGGTCAGGATCGTCGGTTGGCCGCCCTGCTGGCCGTGCTCGGGGTATTCTGCCTGTACGAGGCCGCACGCGGCTGGTGCCTTTTGCGGGCCTGCGGCATCAAGACGAAGTGGTGACGCGCTTTTCGACCAGCCGCCGCAATCGGATCCGGTTATAGCGCTGGGCCAGAATGCACGGGATGTTCAACAGCAGCCCGCAAAGGGTCATGATGAGGATGGCCCAGGGAGGATTCCATAATGCAAAGACCGGCGTGGAGGCCAGTGCAGCCCAGTGACACAGCTCGCCCCGCCACGTCTCCACGAGAAAGGCTCGGAGGTAGTCGGTTTGTGAGGATCTCAAAGCCGATTTCGGAAAACCGTGCCGAAACCAGGCAGCGCCATCCGGCAGTCGATCCTTCCAACGACGGACGGCGAACAGGCGTTCGTAGAGCCGTCCCTGTGCTTCCCAGGCAAATCCGCGCGGCGGGTGGAACCACCGGGACGGCAGCCGGGTAAAGATCCATGCCCAACCCAACTGGATCACCGGCCATCCGATCACGTTCAACAAAGCAGTCAGCCAGGTGGGAAGCTCAGTCAGCATGGATGGTTCGTCCCTTCCACGACACCTCCCCACCGCGGCGCGCCGTTCCCGTCAGGAAAAGCGCGAAAAAGAAAAGCAGCGGAAGCGGGTATAAGACGGCCGCGGGAATTCCGAACGAGCCCACCCGACGGGCCAGGCAGGCAACCTGAACAACGCACGCACCATAGGCAACCGCCCAGGGCCATGCCCCCTGGGTAACACAGCAGCCCAGCGCCACGGCCGTCAGGCCTGTCAGCCAGGTGATGATCATGAACAGCCTGAGTCTGCCGGTTTTACCCGCTCCGGAGGCAAATCCCTTCAGCCAACCCTCCACCAGTTCTCGTACCCCTCCCGGATACATGCGGAAGGACAGAATCCCCCGCCCCACGCCGCTGTGCACAGGCACACCGGCCTCACGAAAAGCCTCGCCCAACCACACATTTTCCAGAATACGTTCCTTTGCACGTGCATGCCCGCCCACACGCCGGTAGCTCTCCCGATCCACCAACAACATGGGGCCGAACAGAGTCGTCCCCGCCGCTCCCAGGGCCATAAGGATGTTGAAGAACATGGACAATTCCTCGTAGGGCTTACGGATTACATGATAGGGGGCCAGGGAGAAAGCGCCTCCGGCATACATGGACAACGCCCTGTCCAAGCCGCCGGCCTCAAACCACGTATCGGCATCCAAAAACAAAAGGATTTCTCCGCCGGCCGCGTCCGCGCCCTGTTGGCATGCCCAGGGTTTCCCACGCCAGCCATCGGGAAGCGGTGCTGAGGAGATCACCCGGGCACCGTGAGCCCGGGCAATGGCAGCGGTACGGTCCGTGGAAGCGTCATCCACCACGATCACCTCGTCGGGTGGAGCAGGCTGCCGACGAAGGGATTCAAGGAGCCGTGGAAGGTTATGCTCCTCGTTCCGGGCTGGAATGATCACGGTGAGTCGCCGTCGGCCTGCACGCTCGGGCGCCGGTAGGGGCGTTCGAAGATATGGGATCAACGCCCATCCGATCGAGGATACTCCCAGCGCTGCCAGCGGCAGGATCAGCTCCGGTCCCATGCCATCACCTGTTTGGCCACATTCTGCCCGCAGAGCAGCACCATCGGTACTCCGCCGCCCGGATTCACCGAGCCGCCCACAAAAAACAAGTTCGGGTAACGACGGCTCTGCTTGGGAGCCTTGAACGCAAGGTTCCTCCAACGGTCGCTGACGACCCCGTAGATGGATCCCCGATGGGAATGGTAAAGGCGCCGGATATCGGGGGGCGTTAGAACGTGCTCATAAACGATATGCCTGCGCAGGTCTTTGAGCCCCATGCGCTCCAGCTTGCTCAGGACCCTGTCTTTGAGGGCCTCATAATCTTGCGGTCCCCAGGGGCGATCCTCCCGAATGTAGGGGATATGCGGGAGAATCTTCAGGCAGTCACATCCCGGCGGAGCCACCGTGGGGTCCGTACGCGATGCGGCCACCACGTACAGCGTGGGGTCGCTCGGCAGTTCATACCGCTCAAACACCTCGGCAAAGTGGGCCTTCTGGTCTTTGCTGAAAAAGAAGTTGTGGTGCGCCAGCTGCGGGTACTGACAGTCGAGCCCCACATCGATAACCAGGCCCGAACACGCCGGCTCCAACCTCCTCTCCAACGACGCCACAACCGTCCGATCTTCACCCAGCAGCTCAGCATGGGCCGGCACAACCTCCATGTTGGACACCACGATATCAGCCGGGTGAAATGCACCCTCTGCCGTGACCACGCCGGTGACCCGTGATCCGTTGCGTGTGATCCGTATGACCTCCACGCCGCATTGAATTCGGATCCCCAGCTCCTGCATCAACCGTTGGAGCGCCTCCGCGATGCGATACAGCCCACCGTCCACGTACCAAAGGTCGTAACGGAACTGGATTGTGGGCAGACAATTCATGAACGCAGGTGCGCGGAGCGCGGACGAGCCGACGTACTTGATGAAAAAATCGAAAATGTCGCGGAAGTATGAGGTGCGGAAGTGCGCCGCCACCGCCTGGTGCATGGACCGGAACAGGTCAAACCGAAGAAACTTCCAGAGCCCGTAATGCCGGGCGAAATCCCGCCAGTTATCCAACCCCTGCTCAAAGTACCCCTCATGAATCAGGTCAAAGAGGCGGCCGGAATACTCCAGGAACCGTTCCACGTTCTCCGGCGGTTCTTTCACGCGGCGGGCCTGCTCCGCCATGGCGGCCGGTTCCGGCACCAGATCGACCACCGTTCCATCCTCGAAAAAGCACCGCCAGTGGGGCCGGACCGGGCGCAGGGTGATGTAGTCCCGCATCTCCCGGCCACTTCGTTCGAACAGGCGGGCCAGGATGTGCGGCAGGGTTAAAATCGAGGGACCCAGGTCAAAAGTGAATCCCTCCGCCCTGAGGACGTTGAGCTTTCCGCCAATCCGCTCGTTTTTTTCCAGGAGCTCAACCTCGTAACCCGCTTGGCGCAGGCTAATGGCGGCAGAGATCCCGCCCAGGCCCGCGCCGATCACGATAACCTTCTTGTTCGCCTGCATGGATGGTGGGGGGCAGGGTGGTCAGGGAGCAACTTTTGACAACCTCTGAAGCCCCTCCCGGGCAAGCCGGTTGACGGGCTGCAGTTCCAACGCGCGGCGGAAACACACGGCGGCTTCCGGGGCATTTCCCAGACGCTCGTGTGCCAGCGCCAAAAAAGTCAGGCAGCCGGGGTGACCCCACCGAGGTTCAGTCGGTCCTGCCGGGCCATCCCCTTCCGCGGTGAAGAGGGTATCGGCTTTTCGGAGTATGGCCAGCGTCTCCTGCCAGTCTGCCGGCTTCCGGGCGGTGTGAAACCGGCAGACGCCGAGCAAATACTGCACCCTGGGATTTTCCGCACCATGGGCCAGAGCCCACCGCTTGTGCCGCTCGATGCGCGGCCCCAGCCAAAGGGCCCGCCCCAGGCCACCCTCGGCCTTCATGCCGTAGAGCGTGCCCAACAGGGCGTGAATTTCGGCCTGTTCCGGATCCAGCCGCATGCCCTCGCGGAGGGTTTCAATCGCAGCTTCCAGCACCGGCCCCTCCGGCGGCGCATCTGCCCAGCTCCCCGAGGGGTGCCGGAGCCACAAGACGAGGTGAAACTGAGTTACACCCAGCCAGTAGCGTGCCAGAACCGAGTCGGGATCCTGTTGCACAGCCGTTTCGAAAGAACGGGCCGACATTTGAAACCCGGCCCCGTCCCAGTCCCGGTAGGCGCGTGCAAACTCCTTCACTCCCCGAATCAGTGCCTCACAGGGCGCCTGCTCCGCCCGCAGCCCCAGGACAGCCAGCATCGCCATCATGACCCAGCCGCGAACCATACCTTGACGAGCTTTAGCATGACGGCCGATCCTTGCAAGCCCATGACAACGGTAAGGGAAATCCTCGACGAGCAGCGCGCATTCTTTCGCACCGGCGCCACCCGTCCGCTCGAGTTCAGGGTCGAACAGTTGCGCCGCCTGCAGGATGCCCTCAAGGCCGGGGAAAACTTCCTGCTTCAGGCGCTGGCGAAAGATCTCGGTCGACCCGCTCCTGAGGCCGTGGTCAGCGAGATCGCGATGGTAGCCGCCGAGATCGAATACGCAGCGGCCAAGCTGCGTCGCTGGGTTCGACCGCAAAGGCGCCGGGTGCCCCTTCTGGCGTTCCCAGCCAGCGGATGGATTCAGCCCGAGCCGCTGGGTGTGGTGCTCATTCTGGGGCCGTGGAATTATCCGGTGCAACTGTTGCTGATGCCCCTGGTGGGAGCCATCGCGGCTGGCAACTGTGCCGTGCTCAAACCTTCGGAACTGGCTCCCGAAACCTCCAGGGCCCTCGCCCGGCTGATTCGCGACACGTTCTCCCCTGCCCATGTAAGGTTGCTGGAAGGGGGGCCCGATCTGGCCGAAGCCCTGGTGAGTGAGCCCTTTGACAAGATTTTCTTTACGGGCAGCCGGTCCACAGGCCGGCGCGTTATGTTGGCCGCGGCACACCATCTCACCCCCGTTGTGCTGGAGCTGGGCGGCAAGTCTCCCTGCATCGTGTGCAAGGATGCACCCTTGGACGTGGCCGCCCGGCGCATTGCCTGGGGCAAGTTTCTCAACGCCGGTCAGACGTGCGTGGCGCCGGACTTCGTCCTGGTGGAGGAACCCGTGTGCGAGGCCCTGATCGAAGCCCTCACGCGCGCCATCCGCGAGTTTTTCGGGGACAACCCCCGCCGGAGCGCCGACTATGGGCGCATTGTGAATCGGGCGCATTTCGAACGTCTGCGTTCCTTGCTGTCGGGTGGGCGGGTGATCTTGGGCGGCGACATGGATGCGGAAAGTCTGTACTTCGGTCCCACGCTCATCACCGACGTTTCGCCCGATGCGCCCTTGATGCAAGAGGAGATCTTCGGCCCTCTTTTGCCCATTCTCAGTTTCCGACATTTGGATGAGGCCCTGGAATGGCTGGCTCAACAACCCGCCCCTCTCGCGCTCTATCTGTTCACACGGCAGCGCGCCATCCAGGAGCGGGTCCTGGCCCGAACCCGCTCCGGCGGCGTCTGCATCAATGACACAATCCTCCAGGTGGCTGCCCGCGAACTGCCGTTTGGGGGACTGGGCCCCAGCGGGATGGGTGTTTACCACGGTCATGCCAGTTTCCAGACCTTTTCGCATTACCGGCCCGTGTTGCGTCGGTCACTCTTCCCGGACTGGCGGTGGCGCTATCCGCCTTCGCGGTTGGCGCTTTCCAGGCTGAAGTGCCTGGCAAGGTGGTTGTTACGATGGTGACCTTGCAACCCGGACCAATCTTCGCTAATCCACCGGCATGCCAAAACGCGTCCTGATTGTGGGAGCCGGACCCGGCGGACTGGCCGCCGCCCTGCTTTTGGCCCGGGCCGGGTTGCAGGTCATCATCCTCGAAAAGCAGCCCCGCGTCGGCGGGCGCACTTCATGCCTCGAAGGCAACGGATTTCGGTTCGACCTTGGCCCCACCTTCTTTCTCTATCCCCAGGTGCTCGAGGAAATCTTCGCCGCAGTGGGCCGGGACCTGTATCAGGAGGTCCCCATGAAGCGACTGGACCCCCAATACCGGCTGGTGTTTGGGGCCGGCGGCGAGCTGCTCTGTTCCCCCGACGTCGACCGCATGGAGGCCGAAATCGCACGCCTTTCGCCCACGGATGCCCGCGCCTTCCGCCTTTTCCTGAAGAACAATCGGGTCAAGCTCGAAAAGTTTGCCCCCTGCCTGCAAATGCCCTTTGAGGGATGGCAGGATCTGGTCAACCGGCGCATGCTCGCCGTTTTGCCGCATTTGAAGCCGTGGAGGTCGCTCCATGCCGAAATGGCCCGCTACTTTCGCGATCCCCGCCTTCAGTTGGCATTCACCTTCCAGTCCAAGTACCTGGGCATGTCCCCGTTTCAGTGTCCCAGCTTGTTCTCGATCCTGTCCTTCCTGGAGTACGAATATGGCATCTGGCATCCCATCGGCGGCTGCAACGCCCTCACGCGCGCCATGGCACGGGTCGCCACAGAGATGGGAGTTGAGCTACACCTGAACGAACCGGTCCTGGAAATCCTGATCCAAAACCGCCGTGCCGTTGGGGTCCGAACCGCGACGGCTCGTTACGATGCCGATGCGGTCGTTGTGAATGCCGACTTCGCCCACGCCATGACCACCCTCATTCCAAACCATCTGCGCCGTAAATGGACCGACGAAACCATCGCCCGAAAGCGCTTCTCCTGTTCCACGTTCATGATGTACCTGGGCATTGAGGGAACCTGCGAGGAGCTGCAACACCATAACATCTACATTGCAGCCGATTACCGCCGAAACCTCGAGGACATCGAGCAGCGCCACGTGCTTTCGGAGGACCCATCGTTCTACGTCCAAAATCCGTGCCGCACGGATCCCACGCTCGCACCGGCCGGCCACAGCCTCCTTTACGTTCTAGTGCCGGTGAGCCACAGGCACCCCAATATCCAGTGGAACCAGGAACGCAACAGATTCCGCCAGTTGGTGCTGCGACAGCTTGAGCGGATCGGCGTCCGCAACCTGGAGCCGCGCATCCGTTTCGAGCGCATCATCACACCGGACGACTGGGAACAACAGATGAACATTTACAAGGGCGCAACCTTCAACCTCGCCCATAATCTGGGACAGATGCTAATCTTTCGCCCGCACAACCGCTTTGAGGAATTCGACCGACTCTATCTGGTTGGCGGGGGCACCCACCCCGGTAGCGGCCTGCCGGTCATCTTCGAATCCGCACGCATTACCTCCCGGCTGCTCCTCGAAGACCTCGCCTGAGACGCTTCTGTCCCAGCAGGGCTTCCACATCCCTGGGTGCCGCGCAATTCCACCTCCACGAATCCACGACTGGGCATGATACACCCGACGGGCCCTTTCATCTGGCTACCGTGCCCCAACCGACAGGCCAGGTTCACCGCACCCAGGGTCCGGCACCCCTCCAAGTGTCTCCGTTGCCGCGGCCTGAAACCTTGAACGCGGCCATTGGGCTCAAGTAAAAAGAATGCGCAGACGTTGCTGTCGTGGAGCCACTCAGAACCACATCAACCACCACTGGACCCGATCCTTGCCAGATCTGTGCTCCGGAAAGCAGTCAGGCCCGGGGGGGCCCCGTCCGCAACCATGGCCGGGGCACACAACTAACCCGGTATCCGTGTGATGCAAGGGGCAACGGCCGACCTTGAATTGGGTCGCATACGGTCTGGATCTCCGAGCCGTTCACTGCCATCCGTCAGACAGTTCCACCACGGCCAGCCTCGGAGGGCAGATAGCGGCGTGCCAAAGCAGGCTCCAGACCCTGTTGAAGCCCGGCGTGGACGTGCTGGTTTCGACGCCCCGTATCCCCAGAGGACCGGAAACGACATTGAAACCGGCATTTGCCCGCTTCTGCCGTGCATGGCGGTGCCTGGATTTGTGCGGCAAACCGGCATGGCCGCCTCTTGTCTTTCCACCTTCCTCAGTTTGCGTCTGTTGTTGAGCCCTTGATGAGTCCCGAAGGGCGCGCAAGGCCCGGTCAAGGCTGGCATGTCGGCCGTTTACTGCTGCTGTTTGAAGTGGGCCCAAAATCGACCCGGTGCCCATCCGTCAGCTCGCGCATTCCCCTGCCCACGCACTGAGGTGAATGGCTTTCCCGATGCTGTCGCTCGTGGCCGGTGGCCGGGGGTAATGGCCGGGTCATTGTGCTAGGGCCTGTCGCCATCCCGCGGCTGGAGGCCACCAAGGGACTCAACCCCGTGAACGGTCGGCATCGTCCATGCCGCATGGAAGATCGATCTGCTCGCCTGCAGGAAGCAAGCCGGGCAACAGCGGCCGGCCTTGAGAAAGCACCCAAGCGCTGCATGAAGAGTTGGCCTGCAGCGCCGCGGTTCCAACCTGCACCCGACCTGCGGCCGCGTTCCTCAGCCCGATAGGCCCATCAGCTCGCGAATCCGTCCCGGGAGATCGGCACTCCGCATGAGGCTTTCCCCCACCAGAATCGCATCCGCGCCGGCCGCACGAACCCGCTCCACATCCTGCCGGGAGTGAATACCGCTTTCGGCCACGAGCAAGGGACGCCGCCGGGGATCTGGACAAAGCTGCTGCAACCGGCGGGCGAGCCGTTCCGTGGTACCCAGATCGACCTGAAATGTTCGAAGGTCACGATTGTTCACCCCCAACAAACGCGGTTTCAGTGCAAGGGCACGTTCCAACTCTGTCTCGTCATGCACCTCCACCAGCACCGACAACCCCGCCCGGACGGCCAGGTCGTGCAGCGATTGCAGCCGCGGCTGCGGCAGGATCGCCACAATCAGCAGCACCGCGTCCGCCCCCCACTCCACCGATTCCAACAATTGCCGCTCGTCCAGGATGAAGTCCTTCCGCAACAACGGTAGCCGGACAGCAGCCCGGACCCGGCGGAGGTATTCCAGATGCCCTTGAAAAAACGGCTCATCCGTGAGCACGGACAAGCAGGCCGCTCCGCCCATTTCATAAGTCCGCGCCACGGCCACCGGGTCAAAATCGGGCCGGATCACGCCGGCCGAGGGCGATGCCTTTTTGACCTCCGCGATGAGCGCCGGCGGTCCCACCGGCGGCGATAGTAGAGCCCCGCAAAAGTCCCGGGTCGATCCACGCTGCTTGAGGGCCGCACGGAGGTCCTCCACCGTGACCGTGCGGGCCGGCAAACGCGCGATTTCCTCGCGCTTCCGTTCAACAATGGTGTCCAACACCGTCCGCACTCCTGCCGGCGCCGTCATGCCTCGTCCTCCTCGTCCTTGATCCCCTGCTGCCGCCTGGTCGGACAACCCGCTCGCAACCAGGCATGCACGAACATGTCCAGGTCCCCGTCCAGCACGGCGTCCGTGTCACCCGTCTGTACCCCCGTCCGAAGATCCTTGACCATGCGGTAGGGTTGCAGGACGTAACTGCGGATCTGGTTGCCCCAACTGATGCTGCCCTTTTCCCCGTAAAAACGTTCCATCTCGGCCCGTTGCTGGTCCTCCCGCCAGGCCAGGAGTTTGGAAATCAGCAACTTCATGGCCGTGGCACGGTTTTGGTGCTGGGAACGCTGACTTTGGCAGGCAACCACAATCCCTGTGGGGATGTGCCGGATCCGTACGGCGGTCTCCACCTTGTTCACGTTCTGACCTCCCTTGCCTCCGGACCGGTAAAACTCGATCTCCAAATCCGCAGGGTTGATCTCAATCTCGCCAGGGTCTTCGATCTCGGCAATCACGTCCACACTGGCGAAGCTCGTGTGCCGCCGCCTGTTGGCATCAAAGGGCGAGATACGCACCAGCCGGTGTACGCCGCGTTCGGCCTTGCAAAAACCATAGGCATTCTCGCCCCGGATCGTCAGCGTCGCATGTTTGATCCCGGCCGCCTCACCCGGAAGGATGTCCTCTATCTCGACCTCCCAGCCGCGCGACTCGGCCCACCGCTGGTACATCCGCAACAGCATGGCGGCCCAGTCGCAGGACTCGGTCCCCCCGGCACCCGCGTTGATGCTCATGATGCAGTTACGGTGATCGTGCGGACCGTTGAGCAGGACCTTGAGCTCGAGTTTTTCCAGCTCCTTGAGAAACCTTTCCGTATCCGCCGTCAGGTCCTCCAACAACGCCGGCTGGGCCGACGGCGGCTCGGCCTTGCCCAGCTCCACCATCACCCGCAGATCCTCCAGCTGTTTTTCGGCCTTCCGCAGGGGCTCGATCTTGGACCGCAACTGGCTCGCCTCTTCGATGAGTTTTTGCGCCTGTTCGCGATTGGCCCAAAAGTTCTCCGCGGCCATCTGGGTCTCGATTTCCTCCAGACGGCGCTGCGCACCGGGCACGTCAAAGAAACCTCCGCAGATGCTTCAGTTTGTCTGCTGCGGTGGCCAGTTGGGCTTCAATCGTCTCAAACATGCCCTTCAAAATATCCGCCCCGGCGCCCCAAGCAACGTTGGACCCCAACCAAGCCCGCCGCACCCGTGGGGCGGGCCGCCACGCACGGAACCGAACCAACTTCCTATCCCAGCGCTGAAACCTTGGTTGCCTGTCAGCCCTGGCTTCCCACTGACCACGGACAGGGCAATGCACTGGCTTCCAATGAGTTGCAAAAACCTCGGGCAGGCCCCAAGAAAATTCTATAAACCCTATTGACATTTTGTAGTTTCTTGGTACTGTTGGTGCGTCTTGCAGGTGCAAAGCAGAAGAAATCGAATGCTGGCCCGGCAGTTGACGCTGATTTGGGTCAGCGATGCCCAGCCGGCAAGTTTGAGGTCCCAAGAGGCCGGACGTCGGGGCTCCGGCAGGTTGGCTGGACTCGCAAGCCAGCCCCGGCAGTCCCGACCAAGGCGTTCAAGGTCGCGCCTGGCGGATGGAAACGGGAGGGTGATGTGGTCGAAAAGCCATACCGGAGCTTGGTCAAGGCCATCTCGTGGCGGATTACCGGCACGCTGGACACGATCTTTGTGTCGTTCCTGGTCACGGGCCGGTTCAAAGCTGCCGTATCGATCGGCCTGATCGAATTGTGCACCAAAATCCTGCTTTACTATTTGCATGAGCGTGTTTGGAATCGGATTTCCTTCGGCCGCGTGAAAGGGCAGGAGGACTACAGCATCTGAGTGGATTACCAAACATTACGGAGGACACAGCCATGCCGTTGCATCCGGATATCGTCAGCACCGTGGGGCGCACCCCGCTGGTGAAGTTGAACCGCATCACCGCCGGTCTTGACGCCACCATCGCGGTCAAGTGCGAGTTTTTCAACCCGCTGAGCAGCGTGAAGGACCGGATCGGCTACGCCATGATCGCCGCGGCCGAGCGCGACGGGATTCTCACGCCGGACACCACCATCATCGAGCCCACCTCGGGCAACACCGGGATTGCCCTGGCGTTCGTGGCGGCTGCCCGCGGTTACAAGCTCATTTTGACCATGCCGGAAACCATGAGTCTGGAACGGCGCACGCTGTTGGCCATGCTTGGCGCCCGGCTGGTGCTCACGCCCGGTCCGGAAGGCATGCGCGGCGCCATCCGCAAGGCCGAGGAGCTGCATCGGGACATCCAGCCGTCGTGGATCCCTCAGCAATTTGAAAACCCTGCCAATCCGGAGATCCATCGCCGAACCACTGCCGAGGAAATCTGGGCTGACACCAATGGCAAGGTGGACATCTTCGTCGCGGCGGTGGGCACCGGCGGCACCATCACCGGCGTGGGTGAGGTCATCAAATCCAGGAAGAAGGATTTCAAGGTCATCGCCGTCGAGCCGAAAGACTCACCCGTCATCACGCAGACCCTGCGGGGCGAACCCATCAAGCCCGGTCCCCACAAGATTCAGGGTACGGGCGCGGGGTTTGTTCCCAAGGTGCTCAACCTACAAATCCTCGACGAGGTCATCACGGTCAGCAACGAGGACGCCTTCGCGATGGCCCGCCGATTGGCCCTGGAGGAGGGCATTTTGGCCGGTATTTCCAGCGGGGCCAACGTGTGGGCCGCAATGCAGGTGGCCAAACGCCCCGAAAACAAGGGCAAGCTGATCGTGACCGTGGCGCCCAGCACGGGCGAGCGTTACCTGAGCACCCCCCTGGCGGACGAGGCGCGCCGCCAGGTACAAGCCTGAAGTGGTTGAACCCATGAATGCAGTCCCCTCTCCGAATGGCCTGACCCGCAACGAAGCCCTCAAGACCGGGTGCCCCACCCTGGCCGGCACCATCGCCACCACGCTGGCGGATCCGACCACGGACCATTTCAGCGACGACGACTACGAGTTCCTCAAATTTCACGGCGTTTACCAGCAGGACGACCGCGATCTGCGGAAAACCGGCAAGAAGTGGATCTTCATGGTCCGTGGCCGGATCCCGGGCGGCGTGATGACCCCGCGTCAATGGGCGGTGTTTGATGACCTGTCGTCCCGGTACGGCAACAACACCCTCCGCATCACCACCCGACAGAGCATCCAATTCCACGGGGTCGTCAAATCCGGGTTGCGTCCGCTGATCCATGGCATCAACGAGTGTCTGCTGTCCACGCTGGCCGCCTGCGGCGATGTCAACCGCAACGTCATGGCGCCGCCCACACCGGCCTATACGCCGGCCCGGGCCGAGGTGTTCGAGGACTGCAAACGCGTGGCCGAGGCCCTCAAGCCGCGCACACCGGCTTATCACAAAATCTGGGTCGAAGGGGTCGAACTGAATCTCAATCAACCCGAACACCGCGACTTCGAAGATCCGCTCTACGGCAAGGGTTATCTGCCGCGCAAATTCAAGACCGGCTTTGTGATTCCCCCGGTCAACGACATCGACATCCTCACCAACGATCTCGGCTTCATCGCCATTGTGGAAGACGGTCGGCTGCTGGGCTACAACCTCGCCGTGGGTGGGGGGATGGGCCGCAGCCATGGCAACGCCCAAACCTATCCGCGCCTGGCGGATGTCATTGGCTTCCTGCCCCGGGAAAAGGTGATTGACGTGGCCCGGGCCGTTCTGACCATCCACCGAGACTTCGGCGACCGCACCAACCGGAAACATGCCCGGCTCAAGTACGTCGTCGCCGAGCGGGGCGTGGACTGGACACGCGCCGAGGTCGAGGCACGGGCGGGTTTCAAGCTCGAGCCGGCGCGCCCCTTCCATTTCACCACCACGGGCGATTTGTTGGGCTGGCACCGGCAGGTGGACGGGCGCTGGTTCTTCACCGTCTTTGTCGAGTCCGGTCGGGTCAAAGATACCGCGCAGGTGCGGCTCAAGACCGCCCTGCGCCTGGTGGCCGACCGTTGGCCGGACCTCGAGTTCCGTCTCACGCCGAACCAGAACGTGATTCTCGCCAACGTGCCCGAGGCTGTGCGCCCCGAACTGGACGCGCTCCTGCGCGACCACGGCGTGCGCACCGATCGCCAGACCAGCGTCATCCGTGCAGCCGCCCTCTCCTGCCCTGCCCTGCCCACCTGCGGCCTTGCCCTGGCCGAATCCGAGCGTCTTCTGCCGAGCGTTCTGAACCGACTGGAGCGGATCGCAGCCGAACTGGGGCTGCAGGATCAGGAAATCATTGTCCGGATGACCGGCTGTCCCAATGGCTGCGCCCGACCCTACATGGCGGAGATCGGTCTGGTGGGCAAGGCGCCCGGCCGCTACCAACTCTGGGTCGGCGGCGACGTGGCCGGAACCCGGCTCAACCGACTCTGGAAGGATACGGTGAAGGAGACCGAGCTCGAGGCCGAGCTGCGCTCTCTTTTGGAACGTTACGCACGTGAACGCCGGGCAAGCGAGCGCTTCGGCGACTGGGCCGCCCGCGTCCTCTGGTCGGAAACTCAAGCTGCACCCGTTCCCGCATGAACGCCGAACTCATTCAACAATGGAACGCCGAGCTCCGGGACCGCCACCCACGCGACATTGTGCGCTGGGCCCTCCAACGCGCGGAGGGGCGCGCGGTGGTCTCAACCAATTTCCGCCCCTACGAGGCCGTTTTGCTGCACCTCTGTGTCCAGGAACTACCCGACATTCCCGTGCTCTGGGTGGACCACGGCTTTAATCGGCCCGCCACGTATCGGCACGCGGAGGAGCTGCGTCGGTTGTTGAACCTGAACCTTCACATCTACCACCCCAAACTTTCGGCCGCCCATTACCAGGCCCTTCATGGTCCACCTCCCGGCCCGGAAGACGAAGAAGGACTTCGTCGGTTCAGCGCCCTCATGAAATTGGAACCCTTCCAGCGCGGGATTCGCGAGCTGGCCCCCCGGGTCTGGCTGACAGCGCTGCGCAAGGTCCAAAACCCGCACCGAGCCGGCCTCGACGTCGTTGTGTGGGACGAGAATTTCAAGCTGTTGAAAGTCAGTCCGGTCTTCCACTGGAGCGATGCCGACATGGAAGCCTACCTTCGGCAGCATAACCTCCCCAACGAATGGGATTACTTCGATCCGGCCAAGGCCGACGAAAAGCGCGAGTGCGGCCTGCACGCCCGTTGGGGATCCCAGGTGTTGTCGTCCTGAGCCCGTTTGCCCGGACCCTGGCCAGCGGAACGTTTCGATCACCGCATGAGAAACTCCTACCAGTTGGATCACCTTCAATACCTTGAAAGTGAGGCCATCCACGTCATCCGTGAGGTGGCCGCCGAGTTCGAGCGCCCCTGCATCCTCTTTTCCGGCGGTAAGGATTCCATTTGTCTGCTGCGGCTGGCCGAGAAGGCGTTCCGGCCTTCCCCCATCCCCATGCCGTTATTGAACATCGACACCGGGCACCATTTCCCTGAACTGAACGAGTTCCGGGACCGACGAGCCCGCGAACTCGGCGCCCGGCTGATCGTGCGCAAGGTGGAGGACGCCATCGCGAAGGGCATCGCCGTGCCCGCCCCGGGCGAAATCAGTCGCAACCGGCTTCAGATCCCCACCCTGCTGGCGGCCATCGAAGAGTTCCGCTTCGACGCCTGCATTGGAGGGGCCCGCCGCGACGAGGAAAAGGCCCGCGCCAAGGAACGGTTCTTCAGCTTCCGCGACGCGTTTGGGCAGTGGGACCCCCGCAACCAACGTCCCGAGGTCTGGAACCTCTACAACACCCGTGTCAACCCCGGCGAACACATGCGGGTGTTCCCGCTGTCCAATTGGACCGAGCTGGATGTCTGGGAATACATCCGCAAGGAAAAGCTCGAGGTCCCCAGCATCTATTTCAGCCACAACCGCCTCTGCGTTCGCCGCCAGGGCCAGTGGCTGGCCGTGAACGAATTCCTCCCGCCCCAGCCGGGTGAGGAGGTCCGTGAACTCCGCGTGCGCGTCCGCACCATCGGCGACATCATCAGCACCGGCATGATCGAAAGCCCTGCGGACAGCCTCGACGACATCATCGCCGAGGTCGCCGCCGCCCGCGTCACCGAACGCGGCGCCCGTGCCGATGACCGTACCGGCGAGGCCGCCATGGAAGACCGCAAGCGGCTCGGATATTTCTGAACACGCGGCAGGAACCTCTGCGATCCTTTCGGAACTCCCATGACCGCCACGCCTTCCATCGAAATCCTGCGATTCAACACCTGCGGCAGCGTGGACGACGGCAAGTCCACCCTCATCGGCCGTCTCCTCTATGACTCCAAAAGTCTGATGGAGGATCAGCTGGAAGCCCTTCAGCGGTCGGCTGACCTCACCGGCGGCGGCCAGATCAACCTGGCCAACGTCACCGACGGTCTCCGCGCGGAACGGGAACAGGGCATCACCATTGACGTCGCCTACCGCTACTTCGCCACCCCGCGCCGCCGTTTCATCGTCGCCGACACCCCGGGACACGTCCAGTATACCCGTAACATGGTCACAGGCGCATCCACGGCCAATCTCTCCGTGGTGTTGGTGGATGCGCGTCAAGGCGTCACCGAACAAACGCGGCGCCATGCCTGCATCGCCGCCCTGCTCGGCATCCCCCACATCGTTTTCGCCATCAACAAAATGGATCTGGTGGACTGGAGCGAGCACCGGTTCCTGGAGATCCGCGCCGAAATCGAGGCCTTCCTGCCCAAGCTGGATGCCTTCCGCGACGTCAAGTTCATCCCCATCAGCGCCCTGTATGGCGACAACGTCGTGGACCCATCCCGGCACACCCCATGGTATGAGGGGCCCACCCTGCTCCGGCACCTCGAAACCGTCCACATTGCCAGTGACTGGAATCTCACCCAGTTGCGGTTCCCGGTCCAATGGGTGAACCGCCCGCACCGGCCCACCGATCCCAACCTCCACGATTTCCGCGGCTTCAGCGGTCAACTCGCCGGCGGAATCGTCAGGGTCGGACAAAAGGTTCTGGTCCTCCCATCCGGCTGGAAGACCACAGTGCGGGAGATTTGGACCCCCGACGGCATCGAACCCGAGGCCTTTTGCCCCCAGAGTATCACCCTGGTACTGGAACATGACCTGGACATCAGCCGCGGCGACATGATCGTGGACCCGGAGCAACTTCCCGGCATGAGCCAGGATGTCCAGGCCCGAATCTGCTGGATGCACACGCGTCCGCTCCTTCCCGGACGCAAGTTCCTCCTCAAGCACACCACCCAGACCGTGCAGGCGGTCGTGACCTCCATCGAACACCGTTTGGACATCACGACGTTTGAACCCCGGCCCGCACCCGCCGAACTCCAGCTCAATGACATCGGCGAGGTGCGTATCCGCACCTCCAAGGCCCTGATCTACGATGGCTACCACACCAATCGCATGACCGGCTCGTTCATCCTCATCGAGCCCGGTACCAACGCCACCGTTGCCGCCGGCATGCTACGGCCACCCCAAGAACGGGCCAAACTCGAGTACACGGACTTCGTCATCTGAGCCGCGGCGGCGCAGGGAGGGATCTCGTCCCGCCCACCCGGCAAACCTTGCACAGTGCCCCTGACCAAGCCCTGAATGTCCCTGGCAGGTGCCAAGCCAGAACGGTGCCGCTATAAGCCCGCGGCCGACACTGTTCCGGCGTCCCGCGCCTGCCCCGCCCCCGGCTGCGAACCAGGCGTCTATCTCAGCCACACCACCCGGTAAAAGACCGCCCCCGCCCCCGATAAAGAGGCGTTGTCACGCAGGGGCGTGCTCCAAACGGTACGAAAATCGTTCGCAATAAGATCCTCCACTCCCACAAACGGTCCCTCCAAAGATTCGGCCCGTTCCACCCGGTAACGTTCCCCCGGCGCACTGTTCCATTCCAGCCGGAGCGCCAGAGGGTCTTGTCCGGCGCTTCCTTCGAGGCCCGCATCCACGCTGGGTGGCAGGACCCTCGGCACCTCGGCCCTGTCGAACACCGCTCCGAAACGATCCCGGGCCACAACCACGAGACGATCGCCCTCCACCTCGCACTCCAGGTGATGGAACCGGACCTCGAATTTTACGCTCAAGGGATCCCGCTCGGTTAGCGAATAGAGGGTATACCCGCCGCCTCCGCTGGTCCAAATGTGCACCCCCTGGACGGGTCGAAAACGCTCATAAACATGGTCATGCCCGCAAAAGACGGCCTGAACCCCATACCGGCTCAGCACGGGCAAAAGCCACCCCTGCAACTCCAGGCGATCCGGCACGCCGTTGGTATTCATGTCGTCGTATCGGCGCCCGCCCGAGGTGAAAAGGGGACTGTGCAAAAACACCACTCGCCACGGTTTCCCGCTTGCCGCCAGGTCCTCCCTCAACCACTGCAACTGAACGCTCTCGGGCCCGAGAGCAAAGTTCGTTGTACCCGGAAAGGGCAAAAGGGTGGGCGCGAACAGGCTGACGAAGTGCACCTCCCCCACGTCGAAGGAATAGAAGTGCCCTGTGCCGGTCACAGCATTGGTGGGCAGGTCAAAGGTTTCCAGGTAGGGCGTACCCGGCAAGTCCCGGTACAAGGTGTTGTAAAGGTCGTGGTTTCCCATCGTTAGATACATCGGCACCCGCCGCAGCAGGGGATCCATCACACTCAAACAGCGCAGGCCCACCAGTTCCCGGGTCAGCTCCGGATAGACCAGATCGCCCGTGTGCAGGATCAGGTCCACGGCCGCCGTGGACAAACACGAAACCACCTGCAGCTGAGGCAGGGTGCCGGACCCGCTGTCGCCCACCACCACGAACCGCAACCGCCCCCGCTCCGGCGGTGTTCGAAACTTCTCCACCGGCAACGCCACCTCCGCACCCTCCGCCTCCACCACCACTTGGTAGGACCACTCCATCGCGGGTTCCAGGTTTGTCAGTTCCACGACATGGTCCCGGGCGGGTCCCAATCCTGTGGCCGTCCGATCGAGCACATCCCCGTTTCCGTAACGCACACGGACCGTTGCCGGCCGGGCCGTGCGGACGCCGATCCGGGCGGTTCGAGACTGCACCCGCGAAAGGATTGGTCCCCGTGTCACGTTCGCCCGGAGTTCCCCCGACCAGAACAATGCCGCGGGATTGGTCACGTGGCTGTGCACCTGCACCGCCAGGATGTTGGTGCCGGTCCTGAGAATCCCCGTAAAACCGCTCAGATCCACCTCGCGCGTGTACCAGCGCCCATAAAACGGCGGCGTCTGATCCCAAACACTCGGAGGTTGCCGGAGGCCAATGCTATAGACGTTCGTCCCATTCAGCCACACGGCCAGACCGCTCTGGTACCCTGCACGCAGGACCAGCCAGCGTATCTCCGAGGGATTCTCCACAACAAACGCCGTCCGGAAACACGCCGACACCACGTTTGTTCGCTCCAACACCGTGGTTTCGTCTCCCAGACCCGAGCCAAACCCGCCCCGCCCCACCGGCCAGGAAGAATCGTCGAAATCCGGTAGCCACCAACCCGCCGGCGGCCCCTGACTGTCCACCCGATTCACCCAATACCGCCACTGCCCTCCCGCGGGAACCAGCACCGGATCCACCGTCGCCCGGACCTTCGGTCCCCACAGCACCAACCCGGCCAGCCCCCAATACCACAACGACATCACCAGCCGATGCCTTGATCTCTCTGTCCTCTCACTCACTGGTCTGCCCTCATTCACGCCCCGCCTCCTCTGATACGATGCGCTGAATCCTGGCATCCAGAACGGTTCAGCCAAGTTACTTTGGACGCCGTAAGCCTCCATGGGTCACTCCAATCGCAGCCGGAAAAACCGTGCGCGGTTGGTCCCGTCGGCGTCAATGGGCACGTCCACAAGCACCTGACCCACCCCCTCCCGGTAGCGCGTCCAGTTCACCAAATCCTCCGAGGTCTCCAACACCAGCTTGAGTCCGACTTCCTCAACATCCGTGGAACGCAGCCGCAATGTTCCCGGCTTCCCGCCCGGCTCCCACACCAGCCGCGGCGGACGGACAACGATCAACCGGATCGGTGCACTGGTGACCGCGCCGACCCGGTTGCTGGCCACCAGCTGGTACCACCCGGCATCCGAGACGGCCAGGTTCTGCCAACGCAGCCACCGGTTCGTTGCGCCCGGCACCACCGCGCCGTCACGGATCCAAAAACACGCCAGGGGGGCCGGGCTTTGGACGTCCACCTCGAGCGTCAACGGCCCCCCCGCCGACGCCAGCACCTGTGAAGGGACAGAGCCCAAAACAGGCCGTTCGATGCTGATCCACCGAAGTTCTCCCTCCCACGACAATGCCTCGGGCGTCACGCCAAACCGTGCCCACACCCCTTCGCGGTAGATGGCAGCCCGCTCCTCGGCCGTGAGCACACGGTCAAACAGAAACACCTCGTCCATCGCGAATCCGCCGCCGCCACTGCGACGCAGCAGAGTGATTGCCCTGTCGCTCCCGGCCGGCCTTTCGGCTGCGACACTGAGGACCGGGCCCTGGTCCACTTGAAGGTAGGCACGTGTCCCGTCGAACCATCCCACGACGAACCTCCACTGGCCCGGGACGGTCCCGGAGGTCGTGTCCTGGACCTCGGCCGACCCCACGCGGAACCGGTAGCGATTTGTGCGCGTGCCGGTATAGTACAGGGCAAACAGGCCCGGCTTTTCGATGGCATACGAAGGCGGGTCATCCCCGCCCTGCTTTCCGTACGCAAACCACCCACCCACGGTAAATCCCTCGGCCGGCGCCCAACTCTCCGAGCCCGGCACCTCCAGCCCGTCTGATGACCCTCCATTGGTGACAGCCCCACTCCAGCGACCTGCCACCGAATCCAGGTTCGATGCCCGAACCCGCAACCGTTCTCCCGAGATTTTCTCGCGCCACTCCAAAACGGGACCGTCGAAAGCTATGTAGTAGCGGGGCAACCGTTCCGAGCCCTCGGCCCGGATCTCCACCGCAACCAGATTGGAGCCCGGCACCAAGCCGGACAACGGGACCGACACGTCCCAGAGGGCCGTGCCCGGCCCGTCCAGATCCGACTGCACAAGCCATGACTGAATCGGCGCATTCGTGAAGCCGGGTCCTTCCGCAATCCAGCGACCATTCACCCATAAGCGCCAGCGCAAACCGGATCGCAGTCGAAAGGTCGGCGCCACGGCACCCTCCATTGCGCCGGGCCACCTGAACCATCCCCGCAGGGCCACAGCCGCGGGACGATAGCCCCAGAGCGCCTCCAGGTCCGTGGCCAACCCAGTCCGACCATACCCCAGCGGGCCAACCGCCGGAAGCCAGTCCCCGGCGGCAAAATCGCGTTCAAACCATGGCATTCCCTCCACGGCAGCAAGATTACGAACCCACCAATGCCCTCCTTCGGGAGAGGCCCTACGCAAACGATCAGGCCCCGCCACGACACAAGGAACCCTCAAAGCGGTTAAGAGGTTTGAGCCTCCCCGGCGCAGGAGTTCCCACCACGTCCAAACTCCGGTGGGTACCTCTGGAGGAACCCTCCATCGCAACCAGCCCGCGACCGGATCCACCCAGCTCCCCAAGCCTCCCCGGGCAAGCCAACCAAAGCCGGCCCCGCTCCACTCACCCAGCCAGGCCATCAGGGGCACGTTCAACGTCTCTCCGGCAGACACCACGATGTCGGCGACTTCACCGGTCCCGGACGGACCTTCCGGGTTCGTCGTGGCCGGTCCCACCAACCCCCAACCACCGATAAAATCATTGAATCCCTTGCTTCGGTACCGCAACTCAAAAAAGCTGTGGGCGCGCAGCGGTTCAGGTATGCGGAAGCGGTATGTCCCGTTCGTAGCCTGCGGCCATGGCAAGGCCTGCCAATCGCCGGCCTCATTCTTGATTTCCACGGTGGCGCCCGGTGTGACCCCCAACGCCAGGAGGCAAAACTCTTCCACGGGCCACACGCGTCCGTCCCAGGGAAACCTCCACTCCAGCAGCCGCGTGTACGCATACCATTCAACGGAGTCCGTAGCGTCCACACTCGCCACTTCCGGAGGTTGGCCGCGCGCCTTCAATCGGCGCCAAACCAGCCCGGGTACTTCTTCGAAGGCTCCCGCCACCGTCTCCGGCACTGCGTCAAAGGGCGGTTGAACAATGTGAAAACGCCCGTCGTACAGATGCCAGTACAGCAACCCCGCGATCCCCCGGTTCAAGCATACCAACAGGCAGCCTGTATCATAGGACCGGCCATTGGTTGCCTGCGGGTTGGCCGTACCCACAATCACCTGGCACACATCGGCCCGGCCCACACGGTAGCTTTTCGCTGTGTGCGAGTGCTCATGACCGCTCAACACCCATACACGTCCCTGGTAATCGGCAATCACCTCGCGCAGGTCCAGTCCGATGCCACGGTAGGTGACACGTTGCAAAAACGGAGCCACATGCACCACAACCACACGCTCCATGCCCGCCGGCGTGTTCATCCACTGTTGGCGCAGCCATTCTCTTTGCGCCGCATTCCGCCCGCCGTAATTCCCGCAGTTCAGGAGGTAAAAGCGCGTCCCGGCCACATCCAATACCCGTTGCGGAGGCATGTCAGGAAACCAGAGCCGGAATGTCTCGGCGTCCTGCTCCGTATCCAGCTGGTCGTGATTCCCCGGTATCCAGACGATATCCCCGCGTCCGACGTTGGTCAGTTGCCGCATCACCTGCGTCCATAGGGCAAATTCATTGGTACCAAGCTGCCAGAGCCGATCGCTGGGTTGCCAGCCCGGCATCGGTGCCAGGGCTTCGCCAATGTCCCCGCCTACAATGATTTTGGCCGGTGGCGGACGCAGGCTGTTCAGAAATGTAATCAACCGCGGGTCAAGGTTGGTGGTCACCGGATAAAGCCCGCCGCCAAGATTCATATGCGCATCACTTAGGAACACCACCACTGCACTGCCCGGTGCCGTCGGTTGGAATCCCAACGCTGCACAGGCTTCCTCAAAACTATCAAAGTACCGCTCTGTGGCACCGCGCACGGGAGGAAACCCCGCGTCGTGCAGAAGAAACAGGCCCAGCAGCCACGGGATGGCACAACCCGCCCGCCCGGTTAATCGGATGCGTAACATGGCATTCTTTTCCCCAGCCGATGGAAGTTGTCCGTCCACATCACGTTCCTGGATAACCCGTACATGTCACGAGCGGGTGAAGGTTGGCGGACAATCCGAACAAAAGTGGGTAACAACCCCCCTCGGGGAAAACCACCGTCCCACAGGTGGCCACCCAACGCGGCCAGAACCTCGACGACTGTCGGTAGCCCTGTACCGCGCGCCGCAATAGCTAAAACCCGGACAGGTCACACCTACACTAGACAGTCCGGCTTTGACGAACTGTCCCGAACCTCGCCTGGATCGGGCCCGCAAAAACCGGCGACCGATCAACCCGGACACCACCGCAAGACGCCGTTCTAAGAACTTTTCCACTCATTCCTCCGCGTCTTTGGTGCCCGTGAGCACGACCCACCGCGGCGCTCCGCCAAACACCTTGCCGGGTGGCGGCACCCGCCACTACCGCTGTCCCCCCACCAGCCCCGCACGGGCACGAAAGCTGGCCATGGGCAGGTCTCGCGCGGAACCATGAAAGGAGGGATGAGCTTTGAGGGTCCGGATCACTCGGGGGCTGTCCCAACCCACCCGCCGCACCGGTAACGGGCGGGTTGGATCAGTCTCTCAAAATCCGAGCGGGCCCGCGGCCTACCGCTTCGGTGGCTGATTTGAACCGCCGACTGGTTTGCCGGACGGGCCCGTCCCGGATTGTCCGCCAGGAGTCGAAGGTTTCGCGGGAGCCTGCCCAGGGCCGCCCGTGGTCTTGCTCGACCCGGTCCCTTTCTTCGATGGTTCGGTAGCAGGATTCTTTTGGGCCATGGTCTGCGTTTGCAAACTTGATTCACATGCGGGTCTTCGCCCATGAAGCCGGAGGTTCCGGCGCCACGAGAGACACGGCAACCGCATCCAAGGCAGCCGACATGCCAAACCCAAAGGCCTAGAGGATTGGCGCGCCAACACACACCATCCCAACAACTTGGAAAACCCCAGCCGGCTTCTGCTCAACCAGGCTTGCCAAGGGGCTGTTGACGTCGGTAGTAAATCTTCCGGTCAACAAGGAACCATTGCTTCACAGAACCGGAGTGAAAGGAACCACAACTTCCCATGCTCCTCAAAGTCGCTCTCCAATTGGCATCCCCACCGTTGAAGCGCCGGGTGGAACGCGTTTGCAGGGGTTTGGATGCCGAGGTGCAGAACCTGCCCGGGGCGCGGGTGGACGTCACCACCGTGGCACGTTCATGTTGCGACATTTTGTTGGTGCAGTCTGATTGCATCCGGCCGCTGGCTCCCGAGAGCATCCGTCAACTGCAACAATTGCCGGAGGCCCCCTGGGTGGTTGTGTTTGAAGAGAACCCCGAGGGCGCGGTTACGGGCAAGTGGATCGCCGCCGGGGCGGAGGCTGTGTTGTCGCCCCGGCTCACGGATGAAGACCTGACGGAGGCTTTACGGTCGATCTTCACACGACGCCGGGCGTTCCTGGCTGCGGCCCTGCAGCAGCAACCCGTGCCTTCCCTGGCTGACTTCGTCTCTGTCAGCCCTGCCATGCAATCGTTCTTGGATCTGGTCCGTCGTGTGGTGCCCAGTGACGCCTCCCTGCTGATCCTCGGGGAAACCGGAGTGGGTAAGGAACACCTGGCCCGGGCCATTCACGCGGCCAGTCCGCGCGCTGCAGGGCCGTGGGTGGCCGTGAACTGCGCTGCCCTCCCGGACACGCTGCTGGAAAGTGAACTGTTTGGATACGAGGAGGGGGCCTTCACCGGCGCGGTGCGCACCCATCGGGGCAGCTTCGAACTGGCTCATCGCGGCACCTTGTTCCTCGACGAGATCGGTGACATGCCCCTTCACCTTCAGGTCAAGTTGTTGCGAGCCCTCCAGGAGCGGGCCATCCGCCGGCTGGGCAGTGAACGCACCATCTCCGTGGATGTTCGTGTGATGGCGGCAACCAACCGCGACGTTGTGGCCGATGTGGAAGCCGGGCGTTTCCGCCGCGACCTCTTTTTCCGACTGGGTGTGATCACGCTCACGGTGCCCCCGCTGAGAGAGCGGAGAGAGGATATTCCCCTCCTGATCCAGAACTTTATGCGACATTTGCGACCCCGCGTGAACCGACCCGTAACGGGAATCACTCCGGAGGCGGTCGAGGCCCTGCAGCAGTACGACTGGCCCGGCAATGTGCGGGAACTGATGAACGTGCTTGAACGGGCCATGCTCTTGTGCCCGGGCAACGAAATCACCCTCCATGACCTCCCCTACGCGATTCGCTGCCGACCTTCGCAGAACCCTACGACCGGGACCACCAGCCCGACCACCACCGCGCCGGGCAGTCCCGCCGAGTGGATCCATCGGACGTGGGAGGAGGTCCGCCGGACCGAGCTGGACCGCGTGGAGCGCGCCTACTTCACAACGCTGCTTCACGTGACCCAGGGCCGTGTGAGCGAGGCCGCCCGCCGCGCAGGCATCACCCCTAGGGCACTCTTTGACAAAATGCGCCGTCACGGCCTGCGCAAGGAACATTTCCGTTCCCCGGGGCCCGGCACACCGCGCCGCCGAAGTTCCGACTCCGCCAACCCCGGCGATCAGGCGCCCGCGCCCGGCGAGCCAGTCCGCCCCCACCACCCCTGACGCCACGTCACCGCGTCGGGCGCGGGGCCGAAAAACCCGGGCGCATGTGCCCGCGCGCGCCGGCGGCCTCGGCAGCTCGAGCCGCCTCCTCCACCACGCGCCGCATCTGGGCAAACCACCATGCAGCCCGAGCCCGCCGCCGCTCCGCCATGCTGCACCGGCGCGTTCCAAGCCGGCCCAGGTCCAGTTCCAGTTGCATTCCCTTCCCCCGCAACATCGTGTTCCCGTTCATACAGCCCCATCGTAGAAGAGGGGGTGGGACAAATACCGGGGTAGGGTGAAAATTTTCGGGCCGGCTATGGAATCGCAACCCGCCGGGCATTTCATTGCTCCGCGCACGCTCTGTCACCAATTCTCATGACATGCATTCTGTGCGCCGCCCCTATAAGTTGAGTCCATTGAGAGTTTCGTCCTCAGCGCCATGAACGACCGATTCACGAGACCTCGTCGGGGCGAAACGTATGGAGCCGGGGCGCCCGCAAGGCTTCGCAGGCTGTTGGCCTGGTTGGGGGCCGGGGTGTTGGGATTGGTCCTGTTCCAGGCATGCGGGCGGTCCGGTCCGTCCACGGACCCGGCTGCGACACCTCCTACCGGATCGCCTCCATCGGTTGAGCCGGGTCAACCCCTTGGACCGCCGGGCTCCCCCGCCCACGTAAACACACCGGCCGCACCCGCAGCCGCCGCGCCGGATTTGCAAGCACTCACCCAGGCCGTGCGCCGGTACAGCGCCGAACGAAGGCGCGTCCCCGGCGGATTGGACGAGGTGGTGGCCGCAGGCTATATCAAGACCCTTCCACCGCCTCCGCCGGGCATGCGATACACCATCGACCCCAAACGGCTGGAGGTCATGCTGGTCAAACGGTGACAGAGATCCCGCCATGCGCCTCAATCCTTGTCATGACCGGCCCGCACAACCCCACACGGGCCCGTGTGCATTCACCTTGATCGAGCTGTTGGTCGTAATCGCCATCCTGGCCATCCTGGCGTCCATGCTTTTGCCGGCGCTGGGGAAAGCCAAGGCCAAGGCCCACACCACCCAGTGCATGGCCAACCAAAAACAGATCGGGGTGGCCATGGCCTTGCACCTCAACGACAACAACGACATGTACCCCTATGCCGCCATTTACACCGGGGACTACATGTACCAGATGTCCTGGGACGACCTGCTGCATCGGAGTCTGGGAGGCACGGCCCCCCAATCGGAACTCGACCTGGCGATCATGGACAGCGTGTACGTCCCGAAACTCCTCAAATGCCCGGCTGACCGGGTCCCGAACACGGTGGTTTGGGCGCAGTACGGCCAGCGCCGGACCTACTCGATGATCGAAGCCTCGTTATCAGTGAACCGGTTCGGCGATCCCCTGCCGCCCACCACACGGGGTGTGGGCGTATATTATTGGTGGCGCGGCGTGCCGGGCCTGCCCAATTGGGAACAACCGGGCTATAAGAGCTCCGTGGTCGAGCAACCAGCGCGGACCTTTCTCCTCGCCGAAAACCCGAAAACCAACAACATCGCCGGCAACTGCTGGCCCGCTGCCGTGCCCAGTCCCGCCCGGCAACTGGAGGGCTACGGTGGTCCCGTCTACTACCTGCACAACGGGCGCTTCAACTATCTGTTCCACGACGGGCACAGCGAACTGTTGAAAGTGGAACAAACCATCGGCCGCGGTTCCATCAACGATCCGCGCGGCTTCTGGACGGTCGTGGCGAACGACTGAACCCCGTTGGCCCTGTAGAGGGGCGAACGGCTCATTCCCTCCGCCGCGCCACATCGGGTGGGCCATGGAAACGCCCGAGCCGGCCCATGCGAATCGCCTTGCGATCTGAACTCAACGGGCTCCACCACACCCTTTTCTCTCCCGGCCCGAACGACCCAACCGCCGGGCACCGACAATCTGTGGCCCTCACCAAAAGCCGCAAGCGCCCCGCCGCAGCGGTTTCCTGCTGGGAATCATAAAGCGCCTTGATCGCGAGGCCGGGTGAATCTTCCGGCGCATCAACGGTGCTACCCACTCAGTTGCCGGCCCCTCCGGCCCATATGCGTGGCGCTCCGGAACACCCGCTCGGCCGGCGCGCAGCTCATCAAAACCAGTTGCCTTCGGAAGGCTCTTGTCCTAGAAGCTTCAAGTATGAAGTTCCTGTCATGGGTGGCTGCCAGCTTGGTGGGGGTCACCGGGCTACTGAGTAATCCTCCGGCCGTGCATGCTGGGTCGACTGCCCGGTCGGACCGCAAACCATTGTACGCCCCTCACCATCCCTACGAAATCCCGGCCCGAGCCTCCGTCGGTCGACGTCCCAAAGCCTCCGAATTGGTCTCGGCAAAAGAGGCCGAAAAAACTGGGGAACCCACCGCTGAGGAAGCGAAGCCGATGGCGCCAAGCATGCCCGGCACGGATGCCCAAACCCTTGGATCCCAGCGCGTTGGGGTGAAGAAGCAAACCCCGGTGCCGCCGCCCTTCCAGCCTCCGGAACCACCCCTGACGCCCGAACAACGGACGCGCCTGGCCGAACTGCTGGAAGCCTACAAAGCCGATCGTCTGACACCCGAGGAGTACCACCGAGAACGTGCGCGGATCCTGTCCGGGGGGGTGCAACGCTAGGGCATCCGCTGCACCCCGGCTTGATGCCCCGCACTTCGACCCGTTTGCCCGCGCAGCACAAGGAGTGGCAGGACGATGCATCATTTCCGATACCACGGAGACGAACTGTTTTGCGAGGGCGTGTCGATCGAGACGCTGGCCCGGCGACACGGTACACCGCTTTACGTCTACTCCCAGCAAACCCTGACGGACAACTTCCGCCGGCTCGATGAGGCCTGGGCCGGGGTCCGTCATCTGCCCTGCTACGCCGTCAAGGCCAACTCCAACCTGGCGATCCTGCGCCTGATGGCCGACCTGGGCAGCGGGTTCGACGTCGTCAGCGGCGGCGAATTGCTGCGAGTACTGGCGGCGGGCGGGCCGGCCGACCGCTGCGTGTTTGCCGGCGTGGCCAAAACCGAAGAGGAAATTGTCACCGCCCTCCGTGCCGGAATCCACTGCTTCAACGTCGAAAGCGAGCAGGAATTGGAACGCATCGACCGGCTGGCAGGCGATCTGGGGTGCGTCGCCCCCGTCGCCATCCGGGTCAACCCGGACGTCGAAGCACACACGCACGCCAAAATCACCACCGGCACTTACGAGAACAAGTTCGGCATCCCTTTCGACCAGGTGGAAGAACTTTACGCCCGGGCGGCCCGCCGTCGGAACCTGTGGCTTCGCGGCGTTCAAATGCACATCGGCTCGCAACTGACCCGGGTGCAACCGTTTGAAGACGCCGTGCGCAAGGTCGCGCCCCTGGTACAGCGGCTGAAAGACCGGTATGGTCTCGAGTTTTTCGACATCGGGGGCGGCCTGGGCATCGTCTATGAGGAGGCGTTGGCCAGCGGCGACCCGGCCTGGTGGCAGACGCCCAGGGGCCGGCGCATGTTGACCCCGGAACTTCACGCCGCGCGCTTGGTCCCAATCCTCAAGCCTTTGGGCCTGCGCGTCCTGCTGGAGCCGGGCCGCTTTATCACCGGCAATGCCGGGATCCTTGTCACGCGCGTCGAGTACATCAAGAAAACCGGCCGCAAAACCTTTGTGATCGTGGACGCAGCCATGACCGAGCTCATCCGCCCCGCCTTCTACGACGCCCACCATGAAATCGTGCCCGTCCGCCGCAGCAAGGCCGCCATGGTCGAGTGCGACGTGGTGGGCGGGGTGTGCGAGTCCGGCGATTACTTCTGCAAGGATCGTCCGCTGCCGTTGCCCCGGCCCGGCGATCTTCTGGCCATCCTCAGCGCGGGCGCCTACGGGTCCGCCATGGGGTCCAATTACAACACCCGGCCATTGGCCGCCGAGGCGCTGGTGCACAAGAACCGTTCTGCCCTCATTCGGCAGCGCCAGCCGGTCGAAGCCATCTGGCAATGGGAACGGCCCGCCCCGTGGCAGAGATAAGCGCCTTGTGGCAGCAAGGGGACCTCTGACCCGAACCCGCGCGCCGGTGGGCTCTCTTCCCCTGCCAGACGTTGTGCCCCTCGCCTACATGGGAAGCCCACAGCTGTAGGCAGACCCGATCGCGCCTTCCCGCACGCCCCATCCCGCTTTCCGGCCGGTCCGGAAGTACTTTACAGAAGCCCATCTGAACTCCATCCTGATTGGCCTGATGACGCAACGTTCCAGAAATGCCGTTTCGGAGGTGCCCTTGTCGTCGGTCCAAGCCGGCCCGGGGTCCTCATGGCTGGACCGGCTCCATGAAGCCATCCAGCGTTCCCAAGCCTTCTGGCTCGGCCAACAGAAGCCGGAAGGTTATTGGATCGGCGAGCTGATCGTGGACGTCACCCTCGTGGCGGACATGGTCGCGTTCCATCACTGGGACCGGAGCGTGGACCCGGCCTGGCAGCGCAAGGCCGTGCGTCACATCTTCGACAAGCAGCTCCCGGACGGCGGCTGGAACATTTACCACGGCGGGCCGGCCGAAGTGAACGCCACCATCAAGGCCTATCTGGCCCTGAAGCTGGCCGGCATCCCTCCCACACACCCACGAATGCTCAAGGCCCGCGAGGTGGCCCGCTCGCTCGGCGGTGTGCCGCGCATGAACACCTTCTCCAAGCTGTACCTCGCCCTGTTGGGGCTCTTCCCGTGGAAATACGTCCCCACAATCCCCTGCGAGGTGCTGCTGCTGGGCAAATGGTTCCGGGTCAACTTCTGGGACATGAGCAACTGGACCCGGGCCATGTTGGTGCCCCTGGCCATCATCAATCATTTTCGCCCAACCCGGCCCTGCGGTGTGGACCTGGACGAGCTCTACCCCGAGGGCTTTCACGAGCGCGACCTGCGCCTGCCGCGCGATCCGGACTGGTTTACCTGGCGCAACTTTTTCCTGCTCCTGGACAAGGTCCACAAATTCGCCGAACTGTGGGTTCGCCTCGGGATCCATCCGTTCCGGCGCCGCGCGCTCCGCAAGGCCGAGCAATGGATGCTGGAGCGCTTTGAAGGTTCCGACGGGCTGGGAGCCATTTTCCCGGCCATGCTCAACTCCCTGATCGCCCTCAAGGCACTCGGTTATCCGGACGATCATCCCGAGGTCATCCGGGCCCGCCGCCATCTGAAAGAACTGGAGCACGAAACGGCCGATTCGGTCCGGATCGAACCGTGCCTCTCGCCGGTCTGGGACACCGCCATTGTGACCATCGCCCTGCGCGAATCCGGCATCCCCGAAGACCATCCCGCCGTCGTGCGCGCCGTCGATTGGTTGTTGGACCGTGAGATCCGGTTCCGCGGCGACTGGCAACACAAGAACCCCGCACCGGTCGAGCCCAGCGGCTGGGCTTTCGAGTTCAACAACAAATGGAACCCGGACGTGGACGACACCGCCATGGTCCTGCTGGCCCTTCGCCAGGTTCCCACGCGCGATCCGGCCCGCCGCGACGCCGCCTTCCGGCGCGGGCTCAACTGGATGCTCACGTTCCAATGCCGCGACGGCGGCTGGGCCGCCTTCGACAAGGACTGCACCAACAACATCCTCGAAAAGGTGCCCTTCGCCGATCACAACGCCATGCTCGATCCCGAGTGCGCGGACATCACGGCCCGCGTGCTGGAGGTCATGGGACGTGAAGGTTATTCCCTCGACCACCCGCAGGTCCGCCGCGCCGTCGCATGGCTGCGTTCGCAACAGGAAGCCGACGGCTCCTGGTACGGTCGTTGGGGCGTCAATTACATCTACGGTACCTGGCAGGTCCTCCGGGGCCTGCATGCCCTGAAGATGGACATGAACCAACCCTGGCTGCTGCGGGCGCGCGACTGGCTGGAAAGCGTCCAACACGAGGACGGCGGTTGGGGGGAACGCTGCAACACGTACGACGACCCCGTTTTCAAGGGGCAGGGCCCCAGCACGGCCTCGCAAACGGCCTGGGCCGTCATGGCTCTCTGCACCTTCGGCGACCCGCACCGCCCCTCCCTCCGCGCCGGTGTCGAATACCTCCTCCGCACCCAAAACCTGGACGGCACTTGGACCGAGGAGGAAACCACCGGGACCGGCTTCCCCAAGGTCTTCTACCTGAAGTACGACAGCTACCGGAACGCCTGGCCCCTGCTGGCCCTGGCCACCTACCGGAAACTGCTCCGGGGGGAATACTGACGGCACGGCCACCGCACCGGGCCCGACCCCCGTGGAAAACAGCAGAGGCCCCTTGGCTCCGTTCGGCAACCGACGATTTTTTCGGCACAATCAAAGCAAAGGGCAAACGTCATGAGCACCGCAGAAACCCAGAAACAGAAACGCAAGGTGACGGTCATTCCGGGCGACGGCGTCGGCCCGGAATGCGTTCGGGCCGCGCAACGCATCATCGAAGCGGCGGGCGCCGCCATCGAATGGGAGGAATGTGAAGCCGGGGCATCCGTGTTCCGCAAGGGGATCGCCTCGGGTGTCCCCCAGGAGACCATCGAATCCATCCGCCGGACGCGAGTGGTGCTGAAAGGGCCCCTGGAAACCCCGGTGGGCTATGGCGAAAAGAGCGCCAACGTCACGCTCCGCAAATTGTTCGAGACCTACGGCAACATCCGGCCGGTGCGCGAACTGCCCGGCGTGCCCACCCCCTACAGCGGGCGCGGGATTGACCTGGTCGTGGTCCGGGAAAACGTCGAGGACCTTTACGCCGGCATTGAACACATGCAAACGCCCGGCGTGGCCCAGTGTCTGAAGCTCATCTCGGCCAAGGGCTGCGAAAAGGTCGTCCGCCTGGCGTTTGAACTGGCCCGCGCCGAGGGCCGTAAACGGGTGCATTGCGCCACCAAATCCAACATCATGAAGCTGACCGAGGGCCTCCTCAAACGCACGTTCGAACGCATCAGCCCCGAGTACCCCGACATCGAGGCCCAGCACATCATCATCGACAACTGCGCCCATCAGCTGGTCAAGCGCCCGGAACAGTTCGATGTCATCGTCACCACCAACATGAACGGCGACATCATCAGCGATCTCACCTCGGCGCTGATCGGTGGGCTGGGTTTTGCCCCGTCGGCCAACATCGGCAACGACGTGGCCATCTTCGAAGCCGTGCATGGCTCCGCCCCCAAATATGCCGGGAAGAACGTCATCAACCCGACCGCCGTCATCCTCTCGGCCGTCCTGATGTTGCGGCACCTGGGCGAGTTCGAGGCCGCCGCCAAAATCGAGCACGCGATCCTCGTCACCCTGGAGGAAGGCAAGGTACGCACCGGCGACGTGGTCGGCTACGACCGATGCGCCACCACCACCGCCTACACGGACGAGATCATCGCCAACCTCGGCCGCAAGTCCCAACGCCACCGCGTCCGCGATTACAGACCCATCCGGCTGCCCCAACTCGGTCCGGAACCCGATTGGGTCCGGCCGAAGACCCGGCGCGTGGTCGGCGTGGACCTGTTCATCGAATCGAGCCTTGCCGCCGAGGCCCTCGGCCGGGGCTTGGAAGACCTGGTGGCCGACCTGCCCCTCAAACTGAAGATGATCTCCAACCGTGGCACCAAGGTCTACCCCCCGACCGGTGCCATTACCGACTGCGTGGACCATTGGCGCTGCCGGTTCATTCTGCGGGACGAATCCGCTGACCTGACCGACGCGGCCATTTTCCAGTTGCTTCAGCGCGTGTCTGCAAAATATCGCTGGATGCACCTGGAGAAGTTGCAGGAGTTCGACGGCGCCCGTGGCTTCACCATGGCCCAGGGCGAGGACTGAACTCCGGCGTACCCGCCCGGGCACTCAGTAGAACTCGGCAGCACAACCCGGCTGTCCCACCGCATTCCGGCCGGGGCCGCCACGGAACCTGCGGGCCCCCGCTCCATTACAGGTGCCGCCCCATGGAGCCGAAAAACAAACCGGTTCAGGACGAACCCGGGTGAGCCGGAAGACCTATGTCTGCCGTCAGACGCGCTGCAGCGGCCGGGTCCACCCAGCGCACCACCGCCAGAAAATTGTGGAGTGTGGGGCTGTCCGGCTTCAAACGACAGATCTGACGCAGGCTGGTCAACACGCGCTGGTAAACGTGGGCATACTTCTCGTGCATCAGCCGCGTCACATAGCTCTGCAGGGCCGGGTGGGCGATGGGGTCGGTTTTTCCATTGGAAGTGTACGGAAGCACGGAGCAAACCCGGATGAACGTCATCGGATCCACCGAACTCAGCGCCAACCAGGACTGCCGCAGCTCGTCCGCGTCGTAGTGCGCATGCAGTCGGTCGCGAATGGCCGCGGCCACCTCGCGCGGATCGGCATGGTGCAACATCAGATTCTGGATCTGTTCCCAGGCCCGTTCCCGTTCGATCTCCGGCGGCAGCGTCGGCGGCGGGGTTTGCACCTCCATGGGTGGAAGGCCCAGAGCGTCCGCCAATTCCATGGCGAGTGCCCGGGCCTTTTCCTTGGGCAACCGTTCGCTCCCCATCAGTGCCCGTAGCACCATCTTTTGCCGTTCCTGCGGTACAAGCCGCAGGACGGGCAGCCAGTCGGCCACCGCCGGAGTGCGACCTCCCCCCGGTAACAGGTGCCGTACAAAATCCAACACCACCACCTCCAAATCCGTACTCTCGGGCGCCCGCAATCGCAGGATGAATTTCAACGTTCGCGCCGGCCCCCCGGCCTTGCCCACGTTGTTGATGATCATCAGCCGATGTTCCGGGCTCAGCACCAGCGCCAGCAGCGACTCCGCCTTCCGAACCGCCTCCTCGTTCAAGGTCGCGCCGGGGTGAATGAACACGATCTGCTCGATCAACGCGGGCAACCGCTGGGCAAACACCACATCCACCGGTTCCGTGCTCTGATTCTCGTAAAAATGCAGCAGATCCAGAATGAACGACAGCCGCGTGAACGCCTCCCGCTGCGCCCGCGCATCCGCACTGTCTCCGCGACTCTGCCGAATCCGCCGCAGCAGGTCCAGCAAACCGGATTTTTGTTCCGGGGACAGGGTTGAGTCCCTTTCCAACAACTCCTCCGCCTCCGGCCGGAACGCCAGCGCAATTTCTTCCGGCTTGGGCCGCGGATTCAGCTTTGGATCGGTCGTCATGTCCTGGAAACAAAACAGCGCCGCCTCCCCAAACTGCCGCACGATACGCTCCCGCGGCACCTGTCCCTTCACAAAACAACGGGTCGCCCGCACCACCGGAGGCGTGAAAAAACGTTCCGGCTCCTCGATGAGCGACTGCAGCATCTCCACCTCCAACGGCGTTTCCAGGCGCATGAGTTCCCGTACCGCCTCCCGGGCCGCGTCGCGCAACCGGTTCTTCGTTTCCTCCAGAGCCTCCAGCAACGGCGGCCGCAGCGCCTCTGCATCCGTCTGCCCCTTGCCCAGGGCCGTGAGGATGTCACTGACATGGGTGTTGTGCTCCACCAGACGCGAGACAAACGTGCCCACATCCTGGATGGGCAGTTTGCTCACCAGACCGGTCAGCAGCAGCACCAGTTCCCCGTGGGATTTTTGCCGGTGCTCGATCACCCGCTCCAACAACCGCCGCAACGACCGAACCTCCTCCTCAAGCACCGCAAAGCGCGACGTCAACTGTTCCAGCCGCATGCGCACCTCGGGCCATTCCCGCTCCATCTCCCCCAGGGCCGGCGCGGTCGTGCGTTCGGTCTGGATCGTTTCCTGTGCCATGAATCCCAATCTGCCGCAGGTTCCCACCGTTTTTCCACTCAAATCTCCACGCCCCGAAAGACACGGGATGCAAGGAAACCGGTTGGCAGCTAACCCGGTCGACGACACGGGACACGCCCACATCGTCTCCCCGCCCCGGTGCGGCCGGACCGGCCGGTCGGATCCTTCCTGAGCCGGATTGCTCACCGCCCCGCCGCCCTCAGCCACGTCACCGGGAACTTCGGACGTCGCCCTGGAGCACCTTCAGTGGCTCGAGCTCCCCCGGCACCTACATTTCCGATAACCCGGACGACCGCATGCCGCAAGCTGCTGCCCCACCCAACCAACCCCGGGCACGGCCAGATGGCACTGATCAACGGGAACGCCAGGGCCTGGCGGACAAACCGGACCTTGCGCTCGAACCGCCTGCGCCTTTACGGCGCGACGTAGGGTCCTCTGAGTCTTCAGGTCACATGGCTGGAGCCGAAAGTCGCTGCCAGGCACGCTCCATGGCCAGCCCCCCAGCACGGCCAGTAGGATCCGAAATTGAAGCTGGCACCATGAACCACCGGGGACGGGCCGGCGACGCAAACGCTGCCGCTCCACCACCGAGTGTGTCGGGGCGTTCCAAGGCGGCACACCGACACGCCCCCCGAGGACGAATCCCGCCCGTTCAGATACACCGCCAAACGTCCTGCGATGACGAGAAAGGAGGCAAATCGGCGACGCAATCCCATGCCCCGAAATGCCAGAGATTCGGCCCGAGGCGCCTCCCAAGCCCCGGCGGAGCCGCAGCTGCATCCCCAGGCGCGTCACTAAACCGGTCGGAACACCGCTCCCCGGCCTTCCCTGGGCCTGCACACGAACCCAAAGCCGGGGGCAATCCACTGCGCGGATGCGGCCCGTGAGCTAACCGCCACCGCCCTCAGAGGGACCCACCTCAAAGAGAACCGGTCCCGGGCAGGTCTCAGGCCGGTCGCCCAGACAAAAAGCCGTTTGCAGCTGCCGGGCTGCTGCGCGAGTCCGGTCGACATCCGGACCGTGCACCCGGGCCAGGACGTCGCCCTGCCGAACCCTCTCTCCAACCTTGACCAGCCGGTCCACGCCAACATTGGGGTCCACGGCATCCTCGGCGCGGAACCGCCCGCCCCCCAAATCGCGGATCACTTCCCCCACCCGACGTGCATCGCAGACGGTCACCCACCCGTCCGCGGGTGCCAACACCTCCACCGCGCACGGAGCCAGCACATCCTGCTCCAGGCGTTTTTCGTACGCCTCCAGATCGGCCCCTTGAGCGGCCAACATCCGTAGCCAAAATCGGAGGGGCGCGGGCGAGTGCAGGCAGGCGCAGGCCCGGCCCCGTGCCTCCTCCAAACTTCCGGCTCGACCGGTCAAGCACAGCAACCTGGCGGCACATTCAACCACGAGGATCTCGAGATCCTGCCACGGAGCCGTGCGGCGTGGGTCGCCATCCCCCCGCGCACAGGCGCTCAGAAACTCGTGGACCTCCCTGATCTCGAGCCAATTGCCAGCAGCACGGCCCAGGGGTTGGTCCATCGCCGTTACCAGAGCCACCGTTTGCACTCCGCACGCCCCTGCCAGGCGCACCATGCGCGTGGCCAGTGCCCGTGCGGATTCCGCATCCCTCATGAAGGCCGCGCGACCGCACTTCACGTCCAGCACAAGGGCTGAAATCCCCTCTGCGAGCTTTTTTGAGAGGATGGAACTGGTGATCAGGGGCAGGCTGGCCACTGTACCCGTGGCATCGCGCAAGGCATAGAGCTTTCGGTCTGCGGGCACGAGATCCTCGGTCTGGCCAACGACGGCGCAGCCCAGTTCCTGCACCTGCGCCTGAAACTCGCCGGGGCTCAGGCGGGTTCGGTAACCGGGGATGGATTCCAGCTTGTCCAAGGTCCCGCCGGTGATGCCCAGACTGCGCCCTGAAATCATGGGCACGCGAAACCCGAGGGCGGCCAGCAGCGGCGCCAGGGGCAGCGAGACCTTGTCGCCAACGCCGCCGGTGGAGTGTTTATCCACCACCGGGCGTGGATCTTCCGGCCACACAAACACGCGACCGGAATCGCGCATGGCCAGGGTCAGCGCAGCAGTTTCCGCGTCATCCATGCCGCGGAAGTAAATGGCCATGAGAAGCGCGGCGAGCTGGTAATCGGGAACGGTACTCCGCACCACCCCATCCACCAGTGCGCGCCAGTCGGCTGCTGACAAGGCGCCGCCGTCGCGCTTGGTTTCGATCCATCCCAGCGCATTCATGGGGGCGGATTTGACGGGCGCCCTGCGGACGGTTGCAAGCTCAGCCCTCAAACCGTTTGGCCGCGATACTGGCGTTGTGCCCGCCGAAGCCAAACGAGTTGTTGATGAAGGCGTGGATTTTCATCTCTCGTGCCGTGTTCGGCACGTAATCCAGATCGCACTCCGGATCCGGATATTCGTAATTGATGGTGGGCGGGACCACCCCGTGCCACAAGGCCAGCACGGAAGCGGCCATCTCCACGGCGCCGGCCGCACCCAACATGTGGCCGATGGCGCCCTTGATCGAACTGACCGCCAGGCGCCGCGCATGATCCCCAAACACCGCCTTGATGGCCTGGGTCTCGGCCACATCGCCAGCCGGTGTGGAGGTGCCATGGGCATTGATGTACGTGATGTCCTCCGGATTGAGCCGCCCGTTGCGAAGGGCCATTCGCATGCAGCGGGCCGCACCCTCGCCGCCCGGGGCCGGCGCCGTCAGGTGATGGGCGTCGGCCGTGTTGCCGTAGCCCACAATTTCGCAATAAATCCGGGCGCCGCGTCGTTTCGCGTGCTCGAGTTCCTCCAGCACGATCACCCCCGCTCCCTCCCCCATGACGAATCCGTCCCGCTCACGATCGAAGGGCCGCGAGGCATGCTGGGGATCGTCGTTGCGCGTGCTCATGGCCCGCATGGCACAGAAGCCGCCAATGCCGATGGGTACAATGGTCGCTTCCGCCCCACCGGCAAACATCATGACCGCGTCGCCGGTCTTGATGGTGCGCCATGCCTCTCCGATGGCGTGGTTGGCGGTCGCGCAGGCCGAGCAGGTGGCGTAGTTGGGGCCTTTGAGGCCGTAGTACATGGAAAACATCCCCGACGCCATGTTGCTGATCAGCATCGGGATCATGAACGCAGACAGTCGGTTGGGGCCACGCTCCAACAGCACTTGATGCTGGTGGCTTGTGGTTTCCAGGCCCCCGATGCCGGACCCGATGATGACGCCGATTTCCTCGCGGTTCAGCCGGTCCAGGTCGGCCCCCGAATCCTTCAGAGCCGCCCAGGCCGCGTAGATCCCGAACTGGGCGAAACGGTCGGTCCGGCGCAGCTCCTTCGCCGAGGGGAAGGCCGGCAACGGGTCAAAGTCCCGCACTTCCGCCGCGATCTGGGTGGGGAACGGTGAGGGGTCAAACCGCGTAATCCGCTGAATGCCGCAGCGACCTGCGATGAGATTCTCCCAAAAGGTTTCCAGTGTGTGACCCAACGGGGTCACCACCCCCAGGCCGGTGACCACCACGCGGCGTTCGTTCGAACTTGCGCCCATAAATCAAAAGGGGCAGTGCGTGCGGCCGGACCGCTGCCCTGCCCCGGCATCCTCCGGTACGGCCCTTATTTCTCCTCCTGCTCCTCGATGTACTTGATGATGTCCCCGACGGTCTGCATTTTCTCGGCCTGCTCGTCGGGGATGTCGTGGCCGAACTCCTCCTCCAGCGCCATGATCAGTTCCACCGCGTCCAGGGAGTCGGCCCCCAGATCGTCGATCAGCCGGGCTTCCGGCGTGACCTGGTCCGGGTTCACATCCAACTGCTCGGCAATGATTTTTTTGACTCGTTGTTCGATGCTGTTTTCAGCCATGGGTCTCTCCCGTTGCTCGGTCTTTGTTGCTCTGTGTCTATGGAACCGTTTCTGGGGCGTCAAGCCCCGAAAAACCGTCGCCTCTGCCGCTCAGGGCCGCCATTTACATGACCAGTCCACCGTCCACCGTCAAGACCTGTCCCGTGATGTAGCGCGATTCGGGCAGGGCCAGAAACCACACCACGTGGGCCACGTCCTCCGGCGTGCCCATGCAGCCCATCGGCACGCGTTCCAAAATCGCCCGGCGCTGCTCCTCCTTCAGCGCCGCGGTCATGTCGGTTTCAATGAAGCCGGGTGCCACCGCGTTGACCGTCACCCCCCGGGAGGCAAACTCGCGGGCGCAGGATTTGGTGAACCCGATCAACCCCGCCTTGCTCGCCGCGTAGTTGGTTTGTCCGGCGTTGCCCATCAACCCGATGACCGAACTGATGTTAATGATCCGGCCGGAACGCTGCTTCAACATGGGCCGCGCCAGCGCCCGTGTAAACAAAAACGCCCCCTTGAGGTTCGTGTCCAGCACCGCGTCCCAATCGGCCTCGCTCATCCGGATCAGCAGGCCATCCCTGGTAATACCCGCGTTGTTCACCAGCACGTCCACACGGCCCGCTTCACGGAGAATGGTCTCGGCCACCGCATCCACGCTGGCCGCATCCGCCACATTGGCCGCAAACGCCCAGGCGCGCCGGCCCAGCCCCCGCACCGCCTCCACGGTGGCTGCGCAGGCCTCCACCGACCTTGCCACCACGGCAACATCAGCACCTGCGCTCGCCAACCGCAACGCCACCGCGCGTCCGATGCCGCGGCTGCCGCCGGTTACCACTGCCACCTGCTGTTCCAACGGTTTCATGGCGGCCGGATTCTTACCCGGGCTGCCCCTCCAGATAAACACCAAAATCCATCACCCATGCCCGGCCCTCACCCGCCTCCCCGCGAACGCTGCAGGGCATGCCCGCACCACCACGCCGCAACCGGAAAGCCTTGCAAAGGGCATGGCCCCCGGCCTCAAACCGGCGCAGGCGCAAACCAGGCCGCCAGCTCCTCAACCGTGAGCTCGTCCAACCGCCGCACGACGCGGTCACAACCCGACAACCGTTCCGGCGGATGTGTTCCGGCGACCCCGACGACGCGCATGCCGCCCCGCCGGGCCGCTTCGATCCCCACCGGGGCATCCTCAAATACCACGCAACGTTCGGGCGGTACTCCCAGGCCCGAAGCCGCCCGCAAAAACACCTCCGGATCCGGTTTGCCCTTCTGCACGTCTTCGCCCGTGACGATGACCTTGAACAACCCCTGCAATGCCAGGCTGTTCATCACGCACTCGATGTTGGCCCGTGGCGTGGAAGACCCCACCGCACACGGCACACCCGCCGCCCTGAGTCGTTCCAACCAGGTGCGCACTCCAGGCAGGGGCTGGAGTGGTCGGTGCCGGATCTCTTCCCGAAAAAGCTCCTCCTTCCGTTCTCCCAACCGCTTCAGCTCGGCCGGATCGTGAGTCCAGCCCAGTAGTTCCCGGATCGCCCGGTCGTTTTTCATGCCAAAACTGCGCAGGAAAAAGCCGGGCGGTAACGACCGACCGACCTCGGCAGCCAGGCGTTCCCAGGCCCGTTCATGGGCCGCAGAGGAATCCACCACCACGCCATCCCAATCAAAGATTGCACCCCAAACCGACATGGCCGTCCTCCTTACGCCAGCTCGTCGCCCGCTTGCAAGCCTTCTTTGGGCTGATCGCACTCCGGCCGCCGGCCCTGGGCTGTTACCCGGCCCGGCTCTGATCTGGCCTGTCCGATTTTGAGACACATGCACGCGAAGCGTACAGGTGCAGTCGCCAATCTTGGCCATCTGGTGCGGCGACCAGTGCCGGCATGATTCTTGCATTCCGGGCGTTGCAGACCAGAGCCTTGCGTGCTCGGGAATGAACATCAGGCTCCAGCGCAACAAGGATTTCAAGACCCGCGGATTATCCCTGACGGAGGTGGTCGTTGCGATGGGCATCGCAGCCCTCCTCTACGCCGGGATCGTATCCGGTTACGTCCTCACCACCACCCGGGCAGAGTGGACGGCCTATTGGTTGGCTGCACAGGCGCTGGCGGCCGACCGCCTGGAGCAAACTCGAGCCGCCAAATGGGACACCCAGGCCTCACCCCCGGTGGACCAACTGGTACCCGGTAATTTCCCGCCGCGGGTGGACATCCTCGACCTACCGGTCAACGGCGGCAACATTCCCTTGGCCACATCCTACGTTTCGATCGTGGTGGTTTCGACCAATCCGCCGCTGAAACTGATTCGCGCCGAGACGGTTTGGTCGTTCAAGCAACGGCGCACATTCACCAACACGGTGGTCACGTATCGCGCCCCGGACCAATGAAGCCGCGAAACCACAGCCCGGGGCCCGCCGCGCACTGGAGGTCGGCGGGCTATACACTGCCGGAGGTCATGACCACCTCCACGATCCTGGTCTTGCTCTTCGGCGGATTGCTCTCCATACATCTGCTGGCCCTGCGGCTGGACAAACTGGGCCGAGCCAAGCTCGCCGCCACGGACGATGCCCGCCGTTCCCTGAGCCTCCTGGAGAGAGAGGTTCGATCCGCCGGCTGGGTGCAGGTCGGCATGGGTGACGATGTCTCCTTCAATCCCGTTCCACCCGGCCAACCCCAGATTGGCAACGCCCTGCAAATCTACCCCGACAAGTCCCAAACGAACCGCTTCGTCCGGTATTATCTCGACGAGGAGACCCAGCGGCTGCTGCGCCTGTCTTCGGACGACTCCGGGGTCCGACCGGTCGCCTCTTTCGTCACCAACACCATGGTGTTCACCGCCGAGGATTTCGCCGGCAATGTCCAGACCAACTCCTTCAACAACCGGGTGATTGGTCTGACCCTTGAATTCTCCCAGTTGATTTTTCCCACCATGCCGGTGGGGCCCGGCGCCTTCTACGATTTCTACCAGGTCCGCACACGTATCACCCGTCGTTCACTGGAATGACCTTCGAGCGTGCCCATGAAAGTTCCCAGCCAAAACCCACGGCGCAATGATGGGTCCGCCCTGCTCATGGTCATGCTCATGGGCGGAATCGGGGTGGCCATCCTGGCAGCCGCCATGAGCTGGACGGCCAGCACCGCCTCTCTGACCGAGCGCAACCTCCGCTATCAGGAGGCCGTCTACGCCGCAGAAGCAGCCACGGAAAAAGTGCTGTCCGCGATGGTCAACGACTATTCACGCCTCGGACTCAGTGTGCTCCAGGCCAACATGGGCCTGTACCCCCTGCGAATCCCCACCCCGGAGGAGGATCCCTGCTGGGCCGGGTTCGACTTCGAGGGCACGGGAATCGGCGGGGTGCCCATGCTGGTGGAGCAGAGCACCCCCTGGGTCGTGACCAATCTCCAGTCCCAGTATCGCGGGCTCTCCGGGCGCGCTGCCACGTTTCGCATCCGGGCCCGGGCGGCCAACCTTGCCCACCCATCCCGCGTGGCCGCGGCCGTCGAGCAGGAGGTTCAGTTCGCCCTCGTGCCCATCTTCCAGTTCACAATCTTTTACAACCTCGACCTCGAAATCAATCCGGGCGCCACCATGACCATCGGTGGTCGGGTGCACGGAAACCAGAACATCTACTGTAGTCCAGCCAGTTCTTTGACCTTCCTTAATGACGTCACCGCCAGCGGGACCATTTTCCTGAACAAGCATCCCGACGACCCGCTGATTCGAAGCCGCGGACCGGTCGTTTTTCAAGGAAGGGCCGATAGCGGAGTGATGAGCCTCAACATACCGATCGGCGTCCCCAACGATCCAAACGCCGTGCGCGCCATCGTGGAACCACCACCGCCGGGCGAACCGCTCACGTCCGAACTGGCCAAGGAACGGTTTTACAACAAGGCGGACCTCTTGTTGGTACTGCGCGACAGCGGTGTGGAAATCCGGGGCGGACCCATGACCCAGGCCCAAGCGGTTTCCCTGCCCTGGAACGCGGTCACCAATTTTGTCTCCACCAACGCCAGCTTCACGGATCTGCGCGAAAACAAAACCGTGCGAGCGGTGGAGATTGACGTTGGTAAATTCGCCACCTGGAGCACGGCTGCCACCAATCCCATTCGCCTCGCCCTGGGCCGGCCCATCAGCTCGGTCTATGTGGCCGACCTGCGCACCTTCCCGTCGAGCCAACTGCCTGCGGTGCGCCTGGTCAACGGCGCCACATTACCCTCCAGTGGCCTGACGGTGGCCACGCCCAACCCTCTCTACATCCTGGGCCACTACAACGCCCCCGCCGCCTACCGCGGCACCACCAATACCACCCAAACCCGACCCGCGGCGATCATCGCCGATGCCATTACCATCCTCTCACCCAATTGGAACGACTCAAAGAGTGCGCAATCCATCAACAACCGCATCGCCGCCGACACCACGGTGAACGCGGCGTTCATGGCCGGGATCGTTCCCACGCGGCCGGGCGCCTACAGCGGCGGCGTCGAAAACTTCCCCCGCTTCTTGGAGAATTGGAGCCAGAAAACTCTTACCTATAACGGCTCCATGATTGTGCTCTACCCGAGTCGAATGGCCACCAATGTCTGGCCCGGGACGGGCACCGTGTACAACGCCCCAAACCGCAACTGGCACTTTGACCTGAACTTCCTCAACCCGGACAAACTGCCGCCCTTGTGCCCCTCGGTGCGGGCTGTCATCCGCGGGCGGTGGCAGGTGCTGGCGGCCAGCCAGTGACCGCCTCACCCCCGGCCGACGCGCCTGTTGATCTCAAACCCTCCGAGCCCCGCCACCCGCAAGGATCTGCCCCTGCCGGGGCCGTGGGGATTGCCATCGCAGACCGCGCCGCCAATCCGCAGCCGCAAACATAACCCAAAGCGAGGCAGCTGCCTGGTGAACCGCCGGCCAACACCTTCTCGCACCCGACAACCTGCCGCAGCCCTGCTGGGGTCGTCCGGTGGGATCCTCACCTCACCCGCCCAATAACCCTGGCGAATCGATCCTGCAGTCCACAGCCGCGGTCCAGCTCCCCTGCACCTCCCAAAGCTCGAACCACCCGGTTCGCCAAACGGAACGTCCCGGCTCAACAGACGGCGGCAGTGTCAAACCACACTGCGCCGGGAATGAACCGGGTCCGGTCAATTCCTGGTGCCGAACTGTGCTCTGCGCCGCTACTTCAGCGGAAACCGCACGACGTTCAGCGACCACGGCGCAGCCTCGAAGATGAACTCAGGCCCCACCTCCATGCGGCCGGTCCGGGGCACGACGCGGTCGGGATTCTCAAAGTCGTTCACGGCCATCGGATCCGAATGCGCCAGCGTAACCACGGTCGCTGTCGCGGGCCCTTCCAGACCCGGCAGTTGAATGCGGAAGGGCCGCGGTCGGTCACTGCCGTTCACCAGCTTCAGAATCACGTCCCCCGTTGCTCGATCGCGAACGGCCGACCACGCGATCTCGGGTCGCGGCACAAAGCCGGCGTCGTCCAGTTCCTGTACCAATTCGTTGTCCAAGTAACACCTGACCTTGGACCCGTCCATCTCGAGGCGAATCCGGTACCACCGGCCGGTTTCGATCCGACCCGGCCGTGCCGGGCCCACCTCCGCCCGGGTGCCGTCCACGGCCTTCTCAAATGCATGGCGTGTGTTCCCCCAGCCCCCCAGGTTCCACCAGTAATAGTGGTCGGCGTCGCGGTAGCGGAATCCGATCAGGAACCCCTCCGAACCGCCCAGCTTCCGCGCCCGCAAACTCAGCGTGAATCTTGTAGTACCCGGTGGGACGTTGAACAAGCACCGGGCCGGCGTGGCGGCACTGCGCTGTTGCAACACCCCGTTGACCACCTGCCAGTCCCCGCTCAACGCCTCCCAGGGTCCCCGGTCTTTGGAAAAGTCCTCGGCCCAGACCACCCGGTCGCCCGCCTCCACGCGCAGGTCATCGAATTCCGCCTGCGTATCCCAGGTTCCCAGGAACAGGCGGTCATCCGGTCGGATGCCCTCACCGGCAGACGCCCGTGGATCCTCGCATTCAGCACGCAGATACACGTCCCCGGCATGAAGGCTGAACAACTGCTGGACGTAATAGTTCACCGTGCGTAAAACGCGGGTGTTGGTGAAATAGATCAGGTTGGGACGCCATTGTGTGTTTCCCTCCCTCCCCAGCAAGGGCGCGTAGGAGGCCATGAGCACCACGTCTGCGTTCCGCTCAAGGGCCGTCAGGTAGGCCGCCTCCGCCAGGGCCGATCTCAACGTGTTCCGCCGCCCCACATCATGCGCCGCATACTCGCCCAGGTAGACCTTCGAGCGGGCCCGATCGTACCGGTCATACCGCTCTAGGTTTTCCCAAAACCAGGCCGGCGCCACGTAGTAATGCTCGTCCACCATGGGCAGGCGCAGCTCATCTGCAAAACGCCAGCCCTCCTCATAGTCCGGCCCGCTGTGGAACGGCCCGACCGTGCCAATGACGGTGATCTCCGGGTGTTTCCGGCGAACGGCTTCGTAAATCATGCGAAACCGTTCTTTGAACACCGGGGTGATATGCTCCTCGTTGCCCACTGCGAGGTATTTGAGCCGGAACGGCTCGGGATGCCCGGCGGCGGCCCGCACCGAACCCCAGCGTGAATCGGGCGGTCCATTGGCCCATTCAATGAGATCCAGGACCTCCTGTACATAGGCGGGCATCTCCTCCATGGGCAGACCGCGCTGGCCGGTGCCGCCCTGATGATCCGCGTTTTGACAGCACACGCCCGCTGGCACCACGGGCACAGGCTCGGCACCAATATCCTCGCAAAACTGAAAGTACTCGAAATAACCCAGCCCCATGCTCTGGTGATAGCCCCAGAGATTGGGCTGGCTGCGGCGCTGTTCCACCGGCCCGACGGCCAGGGGCCAGCGGTAGAGGTTGTTCAGACCGTAACCATGCACCAGGCAACCGCCCGGGAAGCGCACAAAGCGCGGCTTGAGGTCCGCAATGGTCTGGGCCAGGTCGGCACGCAAACCATTGGGGCGCCCTTTGAAAGTGTTTCGGGGAAACAGTGAGATTTCGTCCAGGGCAACCCCGCCCCGCGTCCGGGAAAGCAAAACCAGCTGCGCCCGTTCCTCGGTCCGCGCCGGTGTCAGGGTGCAGTGGAATTTCCGCCATTCACGGCCTGTGACAGCCACCGTGGCCGAAGCCAGCACGGAACCGTCCGGAGCCTCCAGCCGAACCTCAAACTCGGCCGGCCCTTCCAGAACGCCACTGTTACCCCACCGATTCCCCGTAAACAGCTGGCGGCCAAACAGCGAAAAGTCATAGACATTGCCCGCCTGCACCGAAATCCCGTCAAAACCGCGGTTGCGCAGTCCAAAACCATCGCCGGGAGCCCGGGTCTCCAACACCACGTAATGCGGGTTGTTCGGATGGACCGGAAACGCGTCGGCCACCACCACGGTCCCGTCGGCGCCCCGCCGTCGCACCGTTTCCCAAGCAGTCAAGGCGGTCCAATCCGGTCGGGCCGTGGGCCGATACTCAAAGGACCGGTTCTGCACCAGTTCCGCGTAAAGCCCACCATCTGCCGCGTAATTGATGTCCTCGAAAAACACGCCGATCAGATTCGTGCTGATCGGCTTGCCTGTCTGTCGAAGGTCAATGCGAAGGACCGCAGGTTGTGTCCGCCCCGCAACCGTTCCCTCCGTCCCCACGGCTGCCTCAACCCTGGCGATTGGGGAGATCATCCATCCCCAGAGCACCAAGATTGCCCATGCCTCCGGCACCCGGACCGGCCGAAGCCAGGCCTTGCGAAGAACCGATTCAACCATTCGCATACCTCCGTTCTCCGTTGCACACAAAATCACGTCGCATCACGCACCACTCGGGGACACCCCGGTCGAGTCGTTCTTGCAAACCTGACAAGGTACGCGGCCACCGGCAGCGGCCACCTGCGCCTCTTCCAGTGTCCGGTGCGCGGCTGCTGCTGTCGCCCGGTCATGGTCTCTGCCTCGGCCGGACCATGGGCCAACCTTCGGCATCCCATTCCAACGGCAGAATGTCGAGGGCGCTACGGCCGGCTTGCTCGGCGTCGTAGAAGTGGTAGCTGACCCACCACCGCCCCTCTGCCTCGAAAAACGCAGGATGCCCCGGCCCGATGAAGCGGCCCGAGCCGCTCAGAAACAGAGTTCCCCCTCCCTCCCGAAGGTCGCGGCCATCCCGGTCCAGGTACGGTCCGGTCACAGATCGACTCCGCCCGACCCGGATCTCATACGTGCTGTTGGTACCCCGACAACACTGTCCCCAGTTGACGAACAGGAAGTAATCGTCACCGTGACGGAGCAGTGCCGCGGCCTCAATCGCCTCCTTCCATGCCAGATCCACCAGGGGCGATCCGGCATTTTTGCGCAAGCCCGTGGCCGGATCGAGCTCCACCAACTTGATTCCCGACCAGTAGGAGCCAAACACCAGCCAAAGGCGCCCGTCACGGTCCAAAAAGGGCGCCGGATCAATGGCATTGTAATTGTCGGCCGGCGTGGTGCGGACCACGGGCCCCGCATCGCGCCAGCCGCCGCCCGGTGCCTCCGGATCGAGGGCCCGCGACCGTGCCAGCCCGATCGCCGACTGCCTCGAACCCCAGGTCGAGACCGAATAATACAGGTAAAACTGCTCACCCACCCGGATCACGTCGGGCGCCCAATACCGAAACCGGTGCTCCGGCACCCATTCATTGGCCCAAGCCGGGGCTTCCCGAAACACGGACGGCCCCTGATGCCAGTCCAATCGGTTGGTGGACCAGAGGCTGACAATGCCGCGACCGGTCCCAAAGACCCACCAACGCGCGCCGTCCCGCATGACGGTGGAAGGATCATGAATCCGAGTAACGCCGCGGGGCACCGGGGGCGGTTCCGCGGCCCGCGCACACATCAGGGCCAACAAAGCGACCACTGTGAGCGCCGCGCGTGACGGTGCTCCTCGGTCAGCCATGGCGTGTCCGATCCCGGACGGACCCGCCACCGCGCCAATGCACCCCCTGGTACTCCGGGTCTTCATGTTCGCATCCGCCTGAAAGACAAGGGCTGCACGAAGGGGACAAATTCCATCCTCCGTGCAGCCCATGTGAATCAAGGACTCATCGGATCCTCGCGATTACCTTTGAAGTCGGAAGTACCGCTGCGGCGCATCTGCCAGCGGGACTGCCAGTTCATAGTGGTCGCCCACCAACGTCGGCGTTCCACTGACCGGCGACCAGGTTGCGCCGGCTCCCAACGACGTCGTCGAATGGAGCGTGAACCCGGTGGCGCTGCTCGGCCAGCTCAGGATCAACTGGTTGCCCTGGATCCGGGCAGCCAGCGTCGGCGCCTGAGCCGGTGGATTCGGGCCCACGGCGTAGTTGGCCAGGATCTGGGCCTCCGAGAGCAGACCGGAGTAGATCCGGAACTCGTCATAGGCCGCCTGCAGGTACGGATCCCGCCAAGGCGTGGGCATGGGCTCCGAGTACAGGGACCGACCCAGCCAGTTGTTGGTGTCGTTAATCTGCGACAGTGAGAGATTGACCGCACCCGGCTGGCTCATCGCCGCCAACACGCCGTTGACGTAATACTTCGCCTGCTTTTCTGATTCATTGAAGAGCACCACCAGGTGCACCTTGGTGCCCGTGGGCAACGCCGCACCTCCAATGCTGCCCGACACCCAGTTGAACTGGGCACCCCGGGCAAAGAAGATGTTCGGCTCCGCTGTCCATGTAGGCCCTCCCGGCAGGCTGCCGAAGTCGAACACGCGCGACCAATAGTCGCCATTGTAAATCGTCACCCAGGTCTCGAACGTCGCATTGTTGGTCAGTTTGGAGATGATGCCGTCCGGCAGGTCAATGTAAGCGTCCGTGGCACCCAGCGCTGCGTTGGTGTTGATCACCAGCTCGCCCGCCCCGGTCCAATACGCATTCGTGACGCCCAAGGTGTTGGTGGCATAGGTGATGTAGCCATGGGCACCACCCACCACATCCTCCACGCGATTCCCTTCAGTTTCGTTGAAGGTCCAGCGATGCACCAGCGTGGCGCTGGGGGCGACCACCTGAACCTGCTTGGTGGCTTCAAGGCCCTGGTATCGGGCCCGAAGGGTGGCGGTTCCCGGCGCCACCGCGGTCAGTAGCCCCCCACTGCCCACCGTCAGAATATCGGGATTATCCGACGTCAGCGTCAGGTCCGGATCCGCTAACAGGTCCACGTTGGGTGCGTTCTGCCAGTTGCCGATCACACGGGCGCGAGCCTGCCATTCCGCCGTGATCCGGGCCGGCACCTCGATGTCCAGGCTGATGAACTGACCCGGAGCATTGTTGGTGCTGTTGGGGCCCGCCCGATAGCTGGCCACAATCTGCTGAGCACTGAGGGCCCCGTCCCAGATACGGAATTCGTCAATCATGCCGTTGAGATAGGGATCGGCCCCGTAGAGCGACCGGCCGAGATAGCTGTAATTGTTGATGATGGCCGAAAGTTCCCGGGTCATGCTGGTGTTCAGACCCGCCAACCGACCGTTGGTGTAAACGGCGGCCAGGTCACGACCGAAGTCCAGAATGGCCACGATATGGACGTTGGTCCAATTGTCCATGATCGTGGGGATGTACACGCCCTGCTCACCGTTTCCGCTCCAGCCGGGCTGGGTGTTGGAAATGATGAACCGGGAGTCGTTTCCGCCGGAACGCGGGCAGAAGAACACATAGTTGCCGCCGTCGCTGCCCACGGTGTTGCCAAAGTCGAACAGGCGAGCCCAGTTGGCGTTGGGGCCAAAGGTCGCCCAGGCTTCAAACGTGATGGCATTCCGGGTGATGGTCTGCGGCGTGATCAGGTTGGCGGGCAGCTCCACATACGACAACGCGGTGCCGTAAAGAATCGCCTGGCCATCCCGCTGTTCAGCCGCAATCTGAATGGTGCCATGAGCCCCGCCCACGCTGTCCACCGCAACACTGCTGCCGTCGTCGTTGAAGCTGTACCGATGGATCAGGATGGGCTCGAGGTTCAATACCGTCACGTCCTGCTGGGCGGATCGGGTCTGGCCGCCGTAAGTGAACTCCACGGTGATGGTGGCCGTTCCCAGCGCCACTGCCCGGATTCGCCCGGCGGCGTCCACCGTGACCACGTCGGTATTTGAGGATCGGTAACTGAGCCCGGGCATACCAGTGACGTCCACGGCAAAAGGAATGCGGGACATGCGGGCCAGCACCCTGGCGTTGGCACCCGATCCCTTCGTCAGCGCCGAGGGGAGCTGGACCTCAATGGAGTTCAATGTGCCGGGATCGGTGTTCACGGTGTCCGGCCCGGAAACGTAGGAGGCAGCAACCTCCAAGGGGTTCAGTGCGCCGTCCCAGATCCGAAACTCATTGTAACTGAGGTTGGGATACGGATCGGCCCCCCATTGCGATCGGCCGAGCCAGTTGTTGGTCGTTTCGCCGATCATGGCCGGTGTGTTGGTGAATCCAAGGGTTTCACCGCCCAACTGGCCGTTGACGTAGATTCGGGCCACACCGGTGTTGCCGTCGGAGGTCCAGACCAGGTGCGTCTCCGAACCGGCGGTCACCACGGGGCCGGGCACCTGCTGGGTGTTCCGTGCCGGGACCATGATGGTGATGTCGCCCAGCACACCTCCGTTGGCGTCACCCGTGCGCATGAAGAAGTAGGAAGTGGAGCCGCCGCTGTTGTTCAAGCTGTTGCCAAAGTCCCAAACCCGGCTCCAAAACGCCGTCACAAACGGCGTGTACCAAACCTCAATGGTAATGGCCGTGTAACCGGTGATGATGTTCGGGGGGAGGGCCACGTAGTCCCCGCTCGGATCGCTCGAGGGAAGGTTGGGCGTGTTCAACCAGACCGATCCGCTGCCGTCGAAGTAGGCGCCATTCATCAGCGTGGCGGTCTTGCCTCCCACGGAATCAACCGCCGTGGTTTGCCCGCCGGGTTCATTGAAGCTCCAGCGGTTTTTCAACGTGGCGCCCTGCAGGACGCCGTACGACCCCAGCACCAAGGTGCCGGCCAGGAGGATCGAACAGGTTTTACGCATAGACTCAACTCCGCCAGGTGGGTTGTTGGTTTTCGACTCGCTCAACAAGGTTGAAAGTCACCACTCCGACCACGCTCGCCGGGGCTTCTCGCGCGCCACGCCCCGCCGCAAAACCGGCAACTGCACAAGCCGCCCGACGTCTGGCTGGCTGACCCGCCATGGTTTCCCCGCAGGACTACCACCAAAAGTACGGACCCGACAACGTACGAACGCGCATTTCGTTGAAATTTCGCCACCGGGCGCTGCCATCCAACATCCCCACGTTGCCACCGCTGGGAATGGGACCGTTCAGGTGGGGAGACCGATGCGGTTTGCTCCAGCCACCCTGAATCCGGGTGTAGTTGTTGATGTTCCGGTTCGCCTCGCTGTTCCCTGTGGAAATGGTGGCACAGGCCAGCAGGACCCGTTCCGAGGCCGGCGGCGCCGGCATGGTCAGAGCACCCAACGTGATGGGTTCCGGCGTGATCTTTTTGTTGACGTTGGTGGGATTCAGGATCGGCTGCCCTGAAGATCCCGTCCCATCGAACGTATAAGCGTAACCGGCCACCCGGAAGCCCGTTCCGGCTGCGTTCACGGCAAAGTTCCACAGTTCGTCATCGTTTTGCTCGGGGAACCCCGGATCATACCACAAGGGGCGGATAACCCCCTCCGGCCCCAGCCGGTCTGTCACAGCCTGCGGAATGTCCCACAGCCAGTTGCCAATGTTCCGCCAACTTGGCAGGCGATCGTTGTTGTCGCCGGCGTACATGAAAAGGGCGGTGCTTTGCTGTTTGATGTTGTTCATGCAGTGGATTCGCTTGGCCCGCTCTTTGGCCCGCGAAAGAGCCGGCAACAACATCCCGGCCAGGATCGCAATGATGGCAATCACCACCAACAGTTCGATGAGGGTAAACGCACGAAATCCACTCGGACAACCTCGACGGTCCACCGATCGGTTCGCATCCAGCCTGCTCATAGGAATCTCGGTTCGGGTACGACGCCGCGACAGCGCCTTTGATACGACAACGTAACGGGCGGTTGACACGGTGACAACGCCATTTTGCGCACAGATTTCGCCATTTTGCGAACGAAACCCGGCTAGGCGGTTGATCAGCAGGCCATGAGCGATCCGGGCCTGGGGTAGGCCAGTTTCAGAGCGCATGCAAACTAACCGACTGCACATCAATATGTTGTGGACACAGCAAAGCCTCTCCATTCCGGTTGAAGGCTGCGGTGGCACCCGTCCGGGTCGGGCCGCCGCCCATAAGACGTTGGACTACCCGGCCCATGCGTGGGTCCCTTTCACAGTCTGCACCACCGACCTGCCGCCCCCCGAGTGGTGCAGGGCATCCGGCCCAGCACAACAGATCCCCAAATCATCCACCGTGCTGATGAAGCAACCGTTCAACAATGGGTCCGGTTGATGCTACAGCGCGTAGCCAATGGCGACCCGAACGGCCGGCCGTACCCCGCCCTGTCAAGCTTTCCATCCCCCCGAAGGCCCGATACCAGGGCCACCTGGATCCCTTGGATTGCAAATGCCGGTCAGCAGAGCCCCTCACCCTACCCATCCCTACGTCCGGCAAAGATGCATCGAAATAAGCCCGCAGTTTGCCTGCCCTGGACGCCGCTGCGGGGCAAAGTGTCGCGCCATTACGTCGCCGGCAACGCTTCAGCGTCCTGAAGAAACCAACCGGAAATGCGTAGCGGGCACACTACACGCTGCGTTCCAGCGGTGAAAACCCGCCCCTCGAACCGGAGACCTCCCCGGCACCGGCCAGCCGGGCGAACCTGCTCTCAACGTTTCAGGAGGGCCTTCGCCCGTAAAGTTTCCGCCAAGCCAGGGGGCTCATGTGTTTGGCCGCCCGGAAGTAGCGGGCCACGTGTTGGACATCCGTGAAGCCCAGGTGTTGAGCAATCTCAGAAACCGGCAGGTCGGTTTCCACCAGCATCCGGGCGATCTGGTCGGCACGGACCCGGCGAATTTCGTGGAGGATGGACCGTCCGAGAAAGCGGCGGAACCGCTTTTCCAGGGCCCTGCGGGAGATCCCGGCGGCGCGGGCCACGTCGTCGACCAAAAAGGGTTCCCGGGCATGGTCCCGGATAAACTGCAAGCCCCGGGCCAGGACGGGATCGTCCACCGCCAGGATATCCGTGGACCGGCGCGGGACCACATGACTGGCGCGGACGAGGATTCGGCCGGTCTCGCCGCGCCCCCGACGCATGAGCCGGTCCAGCACCTCCGCCGCTTCATAACCCGCCTGTTCGAAGTTGATATGCACGCTGGACAGGGGTGGGTCGCTGAGTCCGCAAACCACCTCGTCGTTGTCGGCGCCGATTACGGCCACGTCATCGGGCACGGACAACCCCACCAGCTTGCAGGCCGCCACCACCTCGTGGCCGAGGTCGTCGTTGCAGGCCATGAGACCCACGGGACGTGGCAAGGTTTGAAGCCACCGGGCAATGGCGGGCCGCTGATCCTGCCAGGGCGCCCCGGTAACCTCTGCCTGGACGCGGAATACCGTGGCTTCAAACCCCGCCTCGGCGACGCGTTGCTGAAAGGAGGCCCAACGACTTTCCGACCAGGTGCAATCCTTGTAGCCGCAAAAGGCAAAGTGACGCACGCCGCAGGCCAGAAGATGCTCGGCAGCCAGCCGTCCGATCACCTCACCGTCCGTCACCACACTGATGACCCCGTCCATCTCGGCGTGGCGATGGCAGACCACAACAGTGGGCAAGCCCCGGGCCAGGACCTGTTCCACCTGACCCGTGTCGCGCATGATGACGCCGTCGGCGTCCAGCACCAGCGCCGAGGGTGACGGATTCTCCAACCCTCGCGCTTCCCAATAGAACGACCAGGGTCCGTGGTGATGGGCGTAGCGGGCAATGCCGCACAACAGCGCCCGACCGGCCGCCCGGGACGACTCGATCAGCAGGGCCACCCGCGGAATGGAGGTCCTGGGAGAAACGCGCTTTCGGGTGCGACCGCGGGTGACCGTCGCGGGCCGTGCACGGGATGGAGCTTCAGCCTCGCTCCCCTTTGAGGCGACCTCGGTGGCGACTGCTCCCGCCGGTGGGACGAGGGTTTCGGGTCCGGTATTGTTGGTCGGCGCGCCTGCCATGTGTTCCTTACTTCACCCGGGAGTTGCCGGGCGTCAAGTCCGTCCGAGGGTTTGGACGGTGTGGTTTCGGCAGTCCCGGCCTGTCCCGGACGCACAGCCCTGGCGCGCGCATGCCCCAATATGTAGTTGACAACGTACCCGGCGTTGCCAGCCTTTCGCATGATCCCCCGGTGCAGGGAACGTCGGCCGGCCCACCCCGGCAAATTCCACTTGGCCCGGAGCCGCCGTAATTTTAGGCTTCGGCCCATGCGCGAACCAGCGTCCTCGTCAGGCTCAAAAGCGTCCGTCCATCGCGGTCATGCCGGCATCCACCGGCGGGAGTTTTTGAGGCGTTTGTCACTGACCGGGGTCGCCCTCGGGTTTCCCACGATCGTCCCCGCTTCCGCGCTGGGCCGCGCCGGAATGATTCCACCCAGTGAACGGATTCTCATGGGTGCCATCGGAATTGGCAGCCGGGGTCTCCATGTATTGCGCTGGATGCTGCCCGAAAAAGACGTCCGGTTCGTGGCAGTGTGCGATGCACGACGGGAGGCCCGCCAGGCCGCCAAGCAGGTTGTCGACGACCATTACGGAAACCGGGATTGCCGGGCCTACCGGAATATCCGCGAATTCCTGGCCGAACGAACCGACGTCGACGCCGTACTCATCGCCACCGGCGACCGCTGGCACGCCCTGGCCGCCATCTGGGCCATGCAAGCGGGCAAGGATGTGTACGTGGAAAAGCCCTCCTGCATGACCATCGCCGAAGGACGCGCCGTGGTGGAAACAGCCCAACGATACGGGCGGGTCTACCAAACCGGCACCCAGCGACTCAGCGAAGCCAACTTTGTCTTCTGTCAAGAAGCCGCCCACCAGGGGTTGCTCGGCCGCGTGCACACCGTCCATGTGCACATTGCACCCTGGGACAAGGCGCTGATGCGCCATGATTGGTTGCCCGGCCAACCGGAACCCCCGCGCGAGGAGGTCGACTGGGACGCCTGGCTCGGCCCAAGTCCGTGGCGCCCTTACAACCCCGCCTACGTGGCGGGTGCATGGCGCGGATTTTACGATTTTCACACCGGATCCATTGGCGAATGGGGCGCCCACACCATTGCCCAGGCTCTGATGGGGTTGGACCGGGCCCACACCTGCCCCGTCCGCTATCATCACGTGGCCAACGATACCGGCGACGGCATGGTGGCCGAGTTCGCCGACGGCACCCGGCTGATCCTTTCCCGCGGAGAGCAACTCTGGCGCGGCTCCTGTGGCGTCCGCTTTGAAGGCACGGAAGGCTGGGCCTCCTGCGCCGATGGGTATTCCCGGCCCGAAGTTTCCTCGCCCCGGATCCTGAACGAATACCGGCGTGTGATTGACCAGTACATGGCCCGAACCGGTCGGCCCATGAGCCACGTACGGGATTTCTTCGACTGTGTGAAATCGCGCCGCCCGCCCGTGGCCAATGCCCTGGTCATGCACTATTCCATGGCCACTGTTCACGCCTGCAACATCTGCATGTGGCTTGGACGCGACCTGGTGTATGACCCCGTGCGTGAGGAATTCCCCAATGATCCGGAAGCCAACCGTTTGCGCTCCCGCGCCATGCGGGCGCCTTACACCATTTGAAGCGCGAGAACTTTTGCCATGAACTCGACCCGGCTTTTTCGAGTCTTCACCTCCCTCATCGCAGCCGGCGCCCTCGCCGGTGGCTGCAGGACCCGCCCTGTCGCCGCCCCGCCAACGCAGTCCCGGCCCGACCCCCGGGAAACAGAACTCTGCGCCCGGCTTCAAGCCCCGGACGCCGACCTCAAGGCCCGCATGGACGCCTGCCGCGAGCTGGCCCGGATCGGATCGGTCCGCGCCCTGCCCGCACTGGCACCCATGTTGACCAACGCCGAGCTTTCCCATATGGCCCGGTACGCCCTGGAACCCGTACCGGGTGAGGCGGTCAACGAAGCACTCCGTCAGGCAGCGCATGGGGCCGAGGGTCCGGTCCTGGCCGGGCTTTTGACCTCGCTGGGAGTCCGACGCGACACGGCCGCCGTTCCCTTGCTTGCGCGACACCTGACCTCTCCCTCGCCCGAGATTCGGCGCGCCGCCGCCCTTGCCCTGGGCGAGGTGGCGACTCCTGAAGCGGTCCGGGCACTCTGGACCATTTGGGAAACCGCCGCACCAGACGTGCGCGCCACCCTCGGTGAAGCCCTGCTACGGGCGGCGCACCGACTCCACCAAGCAGGGCAGTGGAAACCGGCCTTGCGGATCTATGAAGGTCTGGAAGCCTCGGGCGTCGCACCGGCTCACATTCGATTCGCCGCGTTGCAGGGCCGGATCTTGATGCAAGGCCCTAGGGACGTGCGTCTGCTCAGCGAATGCCTGCGTTCCGGCGACCCTCTCCGGGTCGAGGCCGCCCTCGCAGCCGCGCAACAATTGCCGGGTGAATCGGTTACACGGGCCCTGGGCGAGGCGGCATCCCTGCTGCCACCCGACCTGTCTCTTCCGGTGCTCCAAGCAGTGGCCTTTCGTGGCGACCCGGCCGGCCTGCCGTTCCTGCTCCAGGCCACCAACCATCCCGACCCGCGTGTGCGGGTCACAGCCATCCAAGGGCTCGGTTGGCTGGGCGATCCTCGTGCCGCCACGGCCCTGGTCCCGTGGGCGTACCACGCCGAACCCGAGCTGCGCGAAGCCGCCCGCTCCGGCCTGGCGGCCCTGCCCGGCGCCGCAGCCGAACAGGCCATATTCTCGCTGCTGGATGCCGATGACCCGGCCCGACAGTTGGCCGGCCTGGACCTGGTCCGACGCCGCCGGCTGGCCGCTGCACTGCCCCGGCTTCAGCGCATGGTCCGAACCCAGGCCCCGGAGGTCCGTCTGGCTGCCATTCGCTTGATCGGCGAGCTGGGCAACCGCATGCAGTGGAACTGGCTTTTGACGGAAGTGCGGCACCTGAATGAGCGGGAGGACCTCGATGCCGCCCGCCAAGCCCTCCTGGCCCTCGCCACACGCATCGGTGCCGGTCCGCAAGAAACGGAAGGCGTGCTCACCGCACTGGCCGGCACCGGGCCCACTCAGGCCCCGGTCCTCTACGGAGTGCTTGCCCAGCTCGGAGGCGACCGCGCGTTGCGCTATAGCCTGGCGACCGTGCGCACCGGTCCGCAGGAACTTCGCGCCGCGGCTTTCGAGGCCCTTTTGCAATGGCGCTCGCCCGAAGTAACCGAGGCCCTGCTGCTCCTGGCCCGGGAAGCCCCCGAAGCGGACCGCCGCGAAAATGCGCTGCGGCGTTACCTCCAATGGGCCGCAGACCCGGAACTGAACGCCGAACAGCGACTGGCCATGTGCCGACAGGCGTCCCGCCTTGTCGAGGGCACCTCCATGGCGCACCTCTACCTGGCCGCCGTGGGCGGATTGTCCACCCCCGAGGTCGTTACCTTGGTGAAGCCGTTTCTCGACTCCACAGAGACCCGCGATGCAGCCTGTGCCGCTCTCCTCAACGTGGCGGAGCGCCTGTGCAAAACCGCCGGCCAACAGCCCCTTCCGGAACCCGTCCAGCTTGCGGTGCAGCGGGTCATCTCCCTCACCGCCAACGAAGACTTGAAACGCCGTGCGCAGGCATTGGTCAATCCGGGCGGCTGACCGCACAAGCCGTTTCTTGCACAGTCCCCTCCAGACCCAGCACCTGCGCCCCCGCACATGAAACTGTGCCGCGCAGCCACAGCAGGTGTGTTGGCGCCCCCTCGGGTTCTTCATTCGGGCCGCCCGTCCAAAAGAAGGCAATCTTCAACCCTTCGTCCCGGCCGCCCGGTGCAATACAGCCACGGAGGTGCCAATCACACTGGACTGCCCAGCGGTAAATATGGACCGGAGAGAGCTTCTGGACCCGGAAGCAGCGCGCTCCCCGCATTAACTGGGTGGGTGCCCTCCGGCCTGATTGGCGCCGGCGCAGCGCAAAACAATCGGGCAACCGGCATCCCTTGGCGCTGCTTCCTCACCCCCCCAGACCAAACACGGTCGCGATCATTACCCAGGAGAAGTGAGTCACGTCCGTCAACAGACGCCGGACCACGGGGACCTGCAGGACAAGAATCACGATGAGAAAGCCGTACTGGGCAATCCGGTGATAAGTTTCGTGCGACATCCCGGTCAGTTGCCGCATCAGGTACGAGCCGTCCAATGGCGGAATCGGAATCAGATTGAAGAAACAGAGCAGCAGGCTCAACCAGGCCATCCGGGCAAGCAATTCGATCAGGCCTGCGAAACCAACCAGCTCGCAAATCCGCGCCAGCCCGAGCAGGCCCACGGCCAACACCACGTTCATGGCCGGTCCGGCCATGGCCACCAGGATCTGATCACGGTTCGGGTGCCTCAGATTATACGGGTTGACCGGCACGGGCCTGGCCCAGCCCACAAGAAACTGTCCCGCACCGGGCAGGAAAATCATCAACAGCGGCAGCACCACCGTGCCAATCGGATCCATGTGTACCAGCGGGTTCAACGAGCAACGTCCCTGCAGCTTGGCCGTGTCGTCTCCGCATCGCAGGGCCATCCACGCGTGCCCGTACTCGTGGAACGTCAGGAGCACCAACAGGCCGATGTAAAAAATCAGGCCATCAATCAGCTGATTCACATCCATCGACCCGGCAGCCTAGGCCAGCCACCGCGGTACGTCGAGTGCATCCGACATAACCGCCTGAAAGCCAGTCCGCTCTGGGGCGACCGGGGCATGCCCGCGTCCTGACGCGGTGGGGTGCCTGTTCCTGGCTGCCTGCAGCCCTGTGTCAAAATGCCAGACGCCGCCTCCACACACGATGGCCCACATCAGGCGCAAGAAGCCCGAACTTGCCGCGCATACCGGCAGCAACCCCGCCCACCCCTCCCAAAACCCTTGCGTCCAGCGGGCCCGACGCACGAGCCGGCACCGGTCCTGTCAGGTAACCTGGCGCGTTACCATCGCACCCTGTGGCATTCCAAATTTCACCCGCTCCAGCACACCTTCGGGGCGCCGGGCCAACCGCCCGTGCGGATGCAGGTGACCTTACGCGCCGCGCCGCCTCCAGGGTTTCGCAGCTCGCCTTGACCCCCGGGCGGAGGTTTACCCCGGGTTCAACGCCTTCGCGGAGCGTCCGCGTCCATGCGCTTCCCGCCTCTACCCCCGGCCCTGTCCCAAGGGGCGCGTCTTCCTTCAATCGGACCGGCGGGTTGGCACACGGTGGAGATCTGATAACCCCGCCCTTGGCCGCGGTGCCAAACGGGCGTATGGTTCCCGTGGGACACCATGAAACTGATGCACGGCCTGCACCTGGCCCACTGCAGCAACCTTTACCGCAGGGATTCGTGGGCCGAAACATTGGGCCGGCTGGAACAGTACTGGCTGCCAATCCGGGCCCGGGTCTGTCCCGACCGCCCCATGGGAATCAGCCTGCGACTCAGCGGGCGCGCCGCCCGGGAACTGAGCCACCCGGACCAGATGCGCGCCTTTCGCAAATGGTTGGATCGGCACGGCGCCTACGTCTTCAGCATCCACAGTTTTCCGTGCGGTCACTTTCGCGATCGGCTGGCTCCGCCGCGGGTCTTTGTGCCCGACTGGACCTCGCCGGAGCGAACCGCGTTCACAAATCTGCTGTGCGATCTTTTGGTGCAGTTGTTGCCTCCGGACGTCGAGGGCACCATCAGCACCCTGCCCGGCGGTGTAAAAAGCGCCTTCTATGCACCCGAGGAACTGGCCCTGATCCGCACGCATCTGTGGCAGTGCATCGAGCACCTCGACCGAACCCGCGAACGCACCGGGCGCATGATCCGACTGGCGTTGGAACCCACGCCCCATTGTCTGCTGGAAACCAGCGGCGAAATCCTGGAGTTCTTCCACACCTTCCGCTGCGAACACATGAACGATTCGCGGCTCATTGAATTCCTCACCGTGGCCTACGACGCAGCCCATTTCGCCGTCGAATTCGAGGACCCGATCGCAGTGCTGGCCTGCTTTCGCGAGGCCCATATCAAACTGGGCAAAATCCAATTCGGCGTGGTCCCGCGGATTTGTCCCTGCCCCGAGATCTGCCAGTTTCTTGAGCCCCTGCAGGAAACCGAGTACCAACACCACGTGGTGGCCTGGATGCCCGACGGGCAACGAATCATTTTCCGGAACCTGGCAGAGGCCAAACGCGCCGCGCGCGAAAGCCTGCCGGCGGTGGAGTGCCGGCTCCATCTTCATGCACCGCTTCACACCCCGGATGGAGAATGGTTTCTCCTCACGCAGGATCATGTGGAAACATTGATGGACCAGGTGGCGACCGATCCCGGCCTGTGCCGGCACCTGGAGATCGAAATCCAAACCTGGGACATACTCCCGGCAGAGGAACGCACCGTCGCAGTCCCCGATCAGATCGCCGCTGATTACGAGTGGCTGCTGGCCAGGCTCCAACAACGCGGCCTGCGGCCGGCCCCGTGAACTGGATCCTTCCCCGGCACCTCGGGTCTGCTGCCGAAAACGGCCCCGCTTGCACGGCGGCAATCACACTGCTTCTCCGGGTGCCTGCGGGTCCGGCGTTGGCCCGAGCGGCTCGCAGCAACACCGCCGACTGCCCGCAGCTGCCCCGCACAATGGTTCAGTTTGAGCGTACCTCGTCTCCCACGCGCACTTCGCCCGCCGTGATATCAGCCACAATGTGCTCCTCCCGCTGCGGGCCCGTGACCTTCAGCTCTCCCACCCGCAACCCATCGCGATATACGGCCAAGGGTTGGCCCACTGCCGGAAGCCGCCCCCCCGGAAACCGCAAAACGACAAAACGCCCCACCGGATTCACCGAGACCACCGTCCCCGTCAATCGCAGGTCAGGGGTCAACACGGGCTGTTTCGCAGACCCCGCCTGCCGCCCCTTGAAACTCGCGCAGGAAACCGTCCCCCATACCATCAAGACCAACAGAACCACGGTCCAGATGCGTTGCATGCCCCCAGTCAACGCCCTGCCCGGCCAACCCGTCAATCCTATTGCCGTCAAACGGGGCACGCCCATGAAAAAGTCGGTCCCGGAACATCGCGGTCAACCTTCCCCGGCCGTTTGAGTCTCCCCGGCCACCCGCCCCGGCCCCACCACGCGGTCGGCAATGCAGACCGTGACCAGATCGGCCGCCACGTTCAGGGTGGTCCGTGCCATGTCGAGGATTCGGTCCACACCCAGAACCAGCATCACCCCCTCCGGCGGGAGTCGGAACTGCGCCAGCAACCCCATGATCACCGGCAGGGAAGCGCCCGGCACACTGGCCACGGCCACCGCCCCGAGCACCGCCAACACCAACAGCGTCACCTGGTCCATCCACGACAAGGTCACCCCGTGCACTTGCGCTACCAACAGCACCACGCACCCCTCGTACAAGGCCGTGCCGCTCATGTTCAGCGTGGCCCCCAAGGGCAGGACAAACCCCGCCGTACCCGGATGAACGCCCAGCCGGTCCCGGGCCACGGCCAGGCTCGTGGGTAACGTCGCGGCGCTGGAGCTTGTGGAAAACGCCGTGATCAGGGCCAGCCGTACGGCCCGGTAAAACCCCGTCAGGGAACGTCCCCCCAGCAGACGCACCCAAAGGGCCAGAACCCCCAGGTGCAACAGCATGGCGATCATCACCGCCGCCACAAAGCCCGCCAACATCGCCAGCAAATCCGGCCCCACCCGGAGCACCGCCGCACTGATCAGTGCGGCCACCGCCACCGGAGCCAGCCTCATGGTGACCTCCACCATGCGGAACAGCACGCGGCCCAGGTCGTTCGTCATCGTGCGCACCCGTTCCGCGGTCTCTCCGGGCAGTGACCGGGCCGCAAAGCCGAACAACAGGGCGAACGTGATCAGCGGGAGGATCTGAAAATCCACCACCGCCCCGAGCCAATTCCGCGGAAGCAGCATCTCCAGCAACATGCCCGGTGTGAGCTCCGGCCGCCGCGCCTCCCACGAGCGATCCGACTGGATGGTGCCGCCCTCGTACAACTGCCGGACGGCTTCTCCGGGTAATCCCCGGCCGGGCGCCCAGAGATTCATGACCAGCAGCCCCAACCCCACCGCCACCGCCATGTTCATCACGAACAAGCCGAAGGTGCTGGTGGTCAACCGACCCCAGCGCTGCCCCCTGCCGAGCTCCAATGCGCCGCTCACCACCGATACTCCAACCAAAGGCACCACCACCAGCAAAAGCAGCCGGAGAAACACCTGCCCCAGAGGTTCCAACACATGCCGGCTCACCGCTTCGCAAACGGGCCACCAGCCCGGTTCCCACCGCCCCAACGCCCGGGCCGCCAAACCGAGCAACACACCCGCTACCAGACCCAGGAGGATCTGGCGCGCCCGATCGCCATCTCGAGGCGCCCCCCGTTGCTCCCCGGCTGTCGCGGACCTGTTCATCCTGCCCCGGGCGGGATCAGACGCGTTTCCACGCCGACCTCCGGTCTCAGCCATGACCGGGTGGTTCCTTGGCCGGCCGACGCCACAAAACGCGGCGCCCCTGCACTTCGAGTTCGCCCCGGACCAAGGCAGCCAGACAACGCGGGTAAAGTTCGTACTCGGCCTGATGGATGCGCTGCAGCAGCGTTTCCGGCGTGTCGTCATCGTGCACCGGCACGGCCTGCTGCCCGATGATCGGCCCGGAATCCACTCCCGCATCCACAAAATGAACCGTGCACCCGGTAACCTTGACCCCGTATTCCCATGCCTGACGCCAGGCAGCCAGGCCGGGGAACGACGGCAACAGCGATGGATGAATGTTGACGATACGGCCTTCGAAAGCCCGGAGGAACACCGATTTCAGGACCCGCATGAACCCGGCCAGCACCACCCACTGAACACCGGCCTCCTGCAGGGCGCTCACGTACGCGCGCTCGGCCGCCTCATCCAGCTTCGTCCGAAACGGCCCCGGCGGAATATACCGTGCTGGGATTCCACGCTCGCGTGCCCGCGCCAGGATGCCGGCGTCCGGCACATCGCTCAACACCAGGGCCACACGGGCCGGAATCCGCCCCGCCGCACACGCCTCGGCGATGGCGACAAAATTGGTCCCGGTCCCCGAACCCAACACTCCAAGCCGCGCTTCAGACATCGGTTGCACGGATCGGTTGTAACGGCACGCCCACGAACGGGCAAGCACCGGCCCCGAGGATCCGGATCCAACGCCGCCCGACAGCAGCGCCACCCGAGACGGACCATGGCCCGCCCGATCCCGGGCCACGGCGGCGTCGAATCCGCTTCATCGGGTGGATTTATGGTTGCCTGCCGGGCCGGACGTGGTGTGAATTGTGGCCCCATGAAACGCTTTGCCACCGTGACGGTCATCGGCCGGGACAAAACCGGAGTGATCGCCCGGATCACCAACTTCCTCTTTCACCAAGGGGCCAACATTGAGGCACTGGAGGAACAGGTGACCCGCGGACAGTTCAGCATGACCCTCCAGGCATCGTGGCCGGAAAAGAAGCTCAACGAAACGGCGGTACGCCAAGGCCTCGCCGAACTGGCGCGCGAGCTGGAAATGGAGATCACGCTGCGGTTTACCGAACCCCACCGGACCCAGCGCATGGCCATCATGGTAACCCGCGAACCCCACTGCCTGGAGGCGATCCTCAAGGCTTGGAAAACGCGAAAACTTCGCAGGGCCGATCCCGTCGTGGTGGTGGGCAACCGGCCGGAGCTTGAACCCCTGGCCCGATCCCACGGGCTGCCCTTCGTTCACATCCCGTGGGACGACCGCAACCGCGCCGAGCAGGAGGCACTGCGCGTGCTCGACGAACATCAAACCGACTTTGTGGTGCTGGCGCGGTTTATGAAGATCCTCTCGCCCAACTTCGTCTGGCGCTACAAAAACAAGATCATCAACATCCATCCTTCACTCCTGCCCAGTTTCCCCGGCCCGCAAGCCTATCGCCAGGCCTACGAGCGCGGCGTCAAAATCGTCGGGGTCTCGGCCCATTTCGTGACCATGCACCTCGACGAGGGTCCCATCATCGCCCAGAGCGCGTTCCCGGTAAAACCGGGCATGACCCTTCAGCAGATCATCGAGGAGGGACGCAAACACGAAGCCCGCACGTTGCTCCGCGCCATCCAGCTCTATCTCACCAAGCGCCTTGACGTCTATTGGGGCATCGTCAAGGAGGTGTGAGACCCGGCGCGCACAGGCTCCGACCCACCCGGATGGCCGATCCCAGCCATCCTCCCGATCGAAATCGGCGCCGACCCGGCAAGGAAAGCCGGGCTTTCAAGGTTCGATGGACATTTCGAAGGCGCCCAGATCGAGCCGCCCGTCGCATGGCCTGAGGCGCCAGCCCACCGGCGGGACAAACTCCACCAAATGCAACCCGTCCACCACAGCCAGGGCCCCTGCACATTCGTCCCCGCTGTCCGTAATTCCGGGCACCGGCCGCGCCGGCCGGTAATCCCACCGATCCGGATCCCGCCACGCATGGGTCTGTCCCGGCCCGCCCGTGCAGGTGCCGCTCAAACCCGGGGGCAACAGCGCGGCATAATCAGCAGCCACCCAGTTGTTCCGGCCCCGCAACGCACCCTCAAGTGCACCGCCCTGGGCCATTCCCAGACGCCTCGCCCCCACAAACGCACCGGCATCACCAAACACGTTCCCCTCCAGCCACGCGGACGCACCCGGCGAAGAAAGCAGCACCACCGGCGCGGCATAAGGAGTGACAATCGTGCAGTAAACCAATCGCAACTGGCCGGTCCGATCGTGGCCTCCGTCCCGGCCAAAATGAATGACACCACGGTTACCGGCGGTGTTCCGGGCCTTGACGATCACGCACCCGGCAATCCATGCATCGCTGCCCTCCCGGGTGGTCCACCCGGCTGCGTCCACCAGATCCAGCTCCCGCTCCGCAGCCTCAAACAACCCGCATCCCAGAACCAGTGTCCGGTGCGCCCGGCTTTTCAGATTGTGCCCGGTCCGCGCGTGACTGATCCGACATCCGATCACCACGGCCTCCTCCCCGCCCAGGTACAGATTGTGCGAGTAACCTGCGTTCCGCTCACTCCCGTTGCCGGTGATGACGCAGCGTTCGATGCGCAGGCCGCGGGCCCCATCCGACACCCCGCCCCCGTCGGACATGATTCCCATGTCGTTGTCCCGGATCACACAATCTCGAATGACCACCTCGCGCGCCCCCGTGACCCGGACACCCGCCGCGTTGCCATCCGAATTTCGGGCGTCTTGCAAACAAAAACCCTCCAACAGGGCGCCATCTGCGCCGGGATCAAACTGCACAACCGCCCGCGGGTGCGGACCTTCCCCGGACAAACGCGCATCCGCGCCGCTCAGAGGGATGTGAAGTCCGGGTCCGGCAACACCCCGCAGTACCAGCCCGGGCTGCCGCACCCGCAAAGCCACCCCCCGATAGGGCGCGTTGCCGGGCCGGGGATGAACGACCACAACGTCCCCTGGGCGTGCCGCAGCCACAGCGGCTGCCGGGTCGTCCCATGCAAACCCCGGCCCCACGTGCAGTTCCGCACCGGACAGGCCGGCGGGCACACACACGAGAAGCCACGGCAAAATCCACAACCACCCGGGGGCCCGGACACCACGCGAACCCCGGCGGGTTTCTACGAGCCGGCTCCGGCGACGATCCGCCATCACAGCCGGCCCGAGACTGCGGGCTGCACAACGTACCAGCACCCGCCCATGCTGCGGTGGTCACCCGCCGCTGTAAAGGCAGGCACGCGCAGCGGCCGCCCAGCGGGCGCGGACACCGGTCGCTCCAGGAAAAAGCGTCCTTTCATGAAAATTTCTGTTGCATGATGCGCGGCGCCGGGCCAATAGTAGTGACGTCGTAGGTCTTGTGGGCCGCAGCGATGGTTGGGTTCCATCGCTCTTCGGCACGGCAGATTCCCAAGGGCGCTTTTCCAAGGCGCGGCACCCCGAGGAGGCGGTGCACGGTTTTCCCGGACCTGTGACATCATCGAATTCGGTATGAGCAACAACAACAGTGGGAACACACCCAGTTACGGCTCCGGCTATCTGGAAATCTCGGAGAAGGGTTTCGGGTTCCTGCGCTCGCCGCAGAACCATTTCCAACCCAAGCCCACCGACATCTTTGTGACGCCGGACACCATCAAGCGCCACTTCCTCCGCGAAGGATGTCTGGTGGCCGGGCCGTTGCAGCCGCCTCATCGCGGCAGCAATCCCCAGCTGAAGGCGGTCGAGAAGGTCAACGACCTGCCCTTCTCCGAATACCTGAAGCTGGTCCGGTTCGAAAACCTCACCACCATCGATCCCATCGAGAAATTCAAGCTGGAGACGACGCCCGACATGATCGAGACGCGCGTCATTGATCTGGTGACGCCCATTGGCAAGGGTACCCGCGGTCTCATCGTGGCCCCGCCGCGCAGCGGCAAGACCACCATCCTCAAACAGATCGCCAACGCCATCACCACCAATCATCCGGAGGTTTACGTGGTGGTCCTGCTGATTGACGAGCGCCCCGAGGAGGTGACCGACTTCCAGCGCTCGGTCAAGGCCGAGGTGGTCGCCTCCTCCAACGATCAGGACCTCGAAACCCACGTGCGCCTGTCCCGGTTCATGATCGAGCGTTGCCGCCGCATGGTGGAATGTGGCAAGGACGTGTTCGTGCTGCTCGATTCCCTGACCCGTGTGGCCCGCGCTTACAACAGTGTCCATGGCGGCAGCGGCCGGACCATGACCGGCGGCGTGGATGCACGCGCCCTGGAAGTCCCCCGCAAAATGTTCGCTTCCGCCCGCAAGATCGAGGGCGGCGGATCCCTCACCATCATCGCCACCGCCCTGGTTGAAACCGGCTCCCGCATGGACGAACTGATTTTCCAGGAATTCAAGGGCACCGGTAACATGGAGCTGGTCCTGGATCGGAAACTGGCGGACCGCCGGATTTTCCCGGCCATCGACATCCCCCGGAGCGGCACTCGAAAAGAGGAAAAGCTCTTCCCCAAACACCAGATCGAAGCCGTGCGCAAGCTGCGCCGCATGATGGTGGACCTCAACCCCGTGGAGGCCATGGAAACCCTCATCGCAGCCCTGCGCAAACACAAAACCAACGACGAACTGCTGGCCAAACTTCTCTGAGCCGGGAAACGAAACCAGGCGTTGATCACGTGCCGGAGCCGGGCTGGATGCGGCGCAAAGCGCCGGCACGGGCATCCCGTTTGAAGGACGACGTGGCGACGTGGGCCGGGCATGCCTGCCCGCCCTTGAGTGCAGCCGGACACCATGGCGGTGCCAAACCGTCGGGTTCGTCTCACGTCCTGCACATCCCGAACCGGCCGCGGACCATGACGCTCTAGCCGGGCGTATGTGAACCGCGTCCCGCCTCTCCGATGCCTGTGCGACGCGCTGGCGAAAGCCCATCCGCTCTGCACGGCCCGACCTCTTCAGGGTGGTACACAGGCAGGCCCAATGGGACCGCAAGGCTCCCGCCTGAATGAACGTGCGCCGCCACCGCGCTCGGAAGTCCCAGCAAACTCCACGCGCCCGCACAGAAGCGGTCCAGCCGGTCCTTGCCCCACCGACGCCCCCCACTGTGGGCCGTGCTGAACCCATGGACGGGTACTCGAAGAACCCAGTGCGTTGGCGCGTGGGGCATTTCGCTGGGAGATGCGCCAGATCCGCAAACAACCCAACGCACCCGTTGGACCTCAGGATGACCCGAACGTCCGATGTCAGATCCCGGGGCGCTTGGGGATTTCCGTAAATGGCGAGGACATGTTGGGCCCGCGGATCCTGGGAGTCGCCGGCGCAGGAGGCGTCGAAAGCGGTGAGGATAGCCCGCCCCCCGACGGCGCTGTCAGCGGAGAGGCCGCCTGAGCACCGGGCAACCTGCTCGGCGTGGTCTCAGACGCCCCACCGCCCGTGCCCCATCCAGGCCCCGACCGACCCGTCAAAGCACCGGCCCCACCCACGCCCAAAGGATCCAGCATCGGTTTCAACCACAACGGCGCCAGCCCGGTCGAGGCTGCCCCCGCGGCGCCCCTCTTTTCGGTGCCGGACATGACCGACCCCAACTCCCCCGGCGGCGCCGTCGCCACCGCATCCAGGCCGGCCCGGAACTGCTGCAACCTTTGATTTCGCGCCTCCTTTTGACGTTCTTCAAAGGCCCTTCGCGATACCTCGTCCGGGGTCTGCCACACCGAGTCGGCCAGGCCTGGCAATTGGCGTACCAGGCTGCGCGCCTCTCCATCCCGGCGCAGCGCCGCCTCCAGCTCATCCATTCGGAGGCGCGCCGCCCGCGCCTCCGGCGTCTCGGTGCGGGCATCCCTGGCTGCCCTCCCGCCGGGATCGGATTGCAGGCCCTCCTGGCCCGGCTCGGTTTCCGTGCCCCATCCGCTCCTGTCGTCCGCCCCTGAAGGTCGCTCCCACGCGCCATCTCCCCGCCTGTCGCTCCGCTCCGTCTCGAGCGGGTTCTCCCGCAATCGCCGTTCGCCCTCCAACGAAGGAAGATTGGCCAGCGGATCCGACCCGGATTGCAGCCAGTCGCGTTGCCTTTCCAGCAGCTCGCGGACCCTGGGACTCTGAACTCTTGGTCCCGGCGGCGGACGCAGCAGGGGCGCCCTTCGCAGCGGATCGCCCATCAACTCCAGCGGCGACGCTTGAGGGCGCAATTGCTCCTCCAGCGGGCTGGACTGGCCTTCTCCTCGGAGGATGCGATTCGCGTTGGTCGTCAGCAGGTCACCTCGCGGATCCGAAAATTCAATGGGCGGACCGCGCCGTACGGGCTGTGCCCGCACCCGGTCCACCTGGCCGGACCCCATCCAAAAAGCCGCGGCCACCGCAAGCCCGAGCCCCGTGTAACTCATGATCGCGGGTCGGCACATCGGCACTACCTTACCTCCCGGCACGGCCCTCGTCAAAGGTTGCTCCCGGCCTGTCCAAGCCCGCGCGATGCCTCCGCAACCCGGATCCACCGCGCCACCGCACCCCGCCATGGCACCGACACGAGTCCGGGACCTCCACGGCTTCTGCATGGTCTCGTACACGGATCCCCCGCATACTACTGCGCATGCCGATCGTCGAGGTGCGGTCGTTGACCAAGACGTTCCGGGTCCACAAGAAAGAACCCGGCTTCTGGGGAGCCATCCGGGGTTTGTTTCGGCGCCGGTACGAAACCGTCGAAGCCGTTCGCAACATTTCGTTCGACATCGAACCCGGCGAATTCGTCGGGTTTCTGGGCCCCAACGGCGCCGGCAAAACCACCACGCTGAAGATGCTTGCCGGGCTCCTGTACCCCACCTCCGGGACCGCGCGCGTGCTCGGTTATGTCCCGTGGGAACGGCCCGACGGGTATCGGCGCCAGTTTGCCCTGCTGCTCGGGCAAAAGAACCAGCTGTGGTGGGATCTGCCCGCCCGGGAATCCTTTGCCCTCAATGCGGCGATCTACGGCCTGGAACGACGCGTATGGGAACGGCGCGTCCGGGAACTGGCCGAGCGCCTGGGCGTCCAGGACAAACTCGACGTCGTGGTCCGGGAACTTTCGCTGGGCGAACGCATGAAGCTGGAGCTGGTTGCCGTGCTCCTGCATCAGCCGCGCGTCCTTTTCCTGGATGAACCGACCCTGGGACTGGACGTGGTGTCGCAAAAGACCGTGCGCGATTTCCTCCGCGAATACAATCGCACCGCCGGCACCACCCTCCTGCTCACCAGCCACGACATGGCGGACATCGAGGAATTGTGCGCCCGCGTGATCATCATCGATCACGGATCCATCATCTTTGACGGGCCGCTGGCGGAGGTGGTGGAGCGCTACGCGGACTTCAAATGGCTGACCATCCGCTGCGATCCGGACGGCCCGTTGCCGGCGCCGGCCGACCTGACCCCGTGGGGTGAACCGGTCGAAATCGGGCCCGCACTGGTCCGACTCCGCGTCCGCCGCGACCAGGTCATTCCCGCCTGCAAGGCCCTGCTGGACCGCCTGCCCGTACGCGACCTCGACATCCGCGAGGTCCCTGTGGAAGAGGTGATTCGAAATCTGTTCACCCGACGCACCCCCTCCCCACCGCCACCGACGGCCTGAACCCCGTCCCTCGCTCCCCCGGCCCCGCAATCAGGACCCGCCGCGTGGCATGCGCGCCGTCATGTACCTCGCCACCGCCTCCGCACGGGAACGCACATGCAGCTTCTCATAGATGTGCTTGAGATGGCTCCGCACCGTTTCGGTGCTCACGTTCAGGTGATCGGCAATCTCCTTGTTGCTGAATCCCCGCGCAAGCCACATCAGAACCTCCTCCTCGCGCGCACTCAGCCGCACCACGTCCGCAGCACCCCGCCCCTTCTGGCGGAACGACTCCACCACCATGCGCGCAATGGTGCTGGACATCGGAGCACCTCCGTGCATGACGTCCCACAGCGCCGATCGCAATGTCTCCGGCTCTGTGCGCTTCAGCAGGTATCCGTCCGCCCCGGCTTCCAACGCCAGAAACACCATTTCGTCATCGTCCGAGGCGGTCAGAATCACGATCTTGGTCTCCGGCAACACGGCCCGCAGCCGGGCGGTGCATTCAATCCCCGACATCCGCGGTAGAAAGATGTCCATCAGGACCACATCCGGCCGCCGCTCCGGCAAGACGCGAAGGGCCTCTTCCCCCGTGGCACACGCGGCCACGCACTCAAAATCGGGAAACGACCCCACCAGCCGGGCCCAACTCTCCCGTACCTCGCGTTGATCCTCCACGAGGGCCACCCGGAGACGCCGAACCGCACGATCGCCGCCCGTCATGACCACCTCACGTCGCTCCTGAAGGGTTCGAACTGACCGAATTCCGCACGGTCGCCACGGAGCCGGCCCGGGTTGGACCCTCCGGCGCAACCGCGGCCTGCCCGCGGCGCCGACATCCGGGAAACCCCCGGAGCCGTGCCCGCGAAGGCTGCAGGGGCACCCGCAAGACCACCGTACAACCGCGGCCGGGCGCCGAAATCACCTCACAGGACCCGGCCACCTCCTGCATGCGCTGTCTGAGGTTCACCAAACCGTTGCGATCGGCCGGCACCGTCGCCGGATCGAAACCCCTTCCCTCATCGGCAATGCGCACTTCCACCTGCTCGGAAGTCCAGCGGATGGACAAATGCACCTCCGCCGCGCCGCTGTATTTCACGGCGTTGTTCAACGCCTCCTTGACGGCCAGAAAGAGGTTGCGCCGGGTCGGCAGCGCAAACGACAGCGCCGGCAGATTCGGAGCAATGTCCAACCGACATCGCATTCCCGCCCCTGCCAGGAACGCCCCGGCATACTTGCACGTGTGATTCACAAAGTCCTGAAGGGTGTCGCGACGAGAGTTGATGGCCCAGACCACCTCGTCGAGGGCAGCCGCCAGGGCCCGCGCCCGACTGCACAGTTGTTGGAGCGATTCCCGCACGGGCCCGCCCGTCTCGGCCTCCCTGCGCGTAACCTCCGCCAACAACACGAGTTGGGTCAGCCCGGCGCCCAGTTCGTCGTGAACGTCCCGGGCTATCCGCATCCGTTCCCGGTGCAGCAAATCCTCCGCGTGCCGGTGCCATGCCAGCCGGGCCATCAGGCGGAGGCTCACGCCCACGGCTGCCAGGCACACCGCCAACAACCCCGCCTGAAACCAGCCCTGCTTCCAAAACGGCAGAGTCAACGGCCGCAACGCCGGCACCTGTACCACTGCCAGCGGCCGCGTGGTCCATGGTGCCGACCCAAACGCACCCACCACCACGGCCGGCCGCCAGTCCGGCCCCGGCCGGCGCCGCCGTTCCCAACCACGTTCGTCGCGCGGTACAACCCACCAGTTGGTGTCGGTGCCAACCTCCACTTCCCCTCCGTCCAGAAAGGTCATGCGCAGCCCCGCCAGCACCCCGGCCTCCAGCCGGTCGTTGAATGCCTCCACGGCCAGAACGTGCCGGCCCGGTCGCAACAGCCAGGTCAAATCATACTCGGTCAGGCTTCGCCAATCGCTGCCCCGCCCCACTTCCCGGCCATCCAAAAACAGTCGATAGCCGTTGTCGGCCGTGATCCGCAGTCGGGCCCGCGTCACCACAGCACCGTCGGGAATGTCCAAAGCCCGCCAAAACCTGCAGGTCTGTTTGTCCTCGCACCGCGAATCCCAAATCCACGCACCCACACCCCATTCCGGATCCAATACCCGGGATACCGCGGTACCCTGCCCCGCCGGATGCGCCACCCCCGGGAGCCCCGAAACGCACAACCACAACAGAAACCATCGGAACAAGCCGCTCCGAGCCGCCGTCGGCAGACGAGGGAAAAGCTGTCCGGTCGCCCCACCACGGAGGCGCCGTCTCCATCCCATCACCGGCGAGGTCCGAGTCCGGCTTGCGTGCCAATTCAGTTGCCGCGCGGCTTGATTCATCCGGCCACCCTGCCGTCATGGTACTCAACCATCCGCCCGCGCCAACCCGGATTCCAGCCCGGGCCCCTCGGACTGGCCCGCACCTTTCCTGTTAACGCAGACCGTCTTTCGGTCCAAGTCCGGCAGCCACAAGGTCGGCCCGGGCGGGGCTGCTTGGACAGACAAGAACCGCAGGGCGAGGACCTGCGGGACCGTGTTGCGCCCCATGCCCGTCCCCGGGCATGTTGATCCGGTCATGCGGCCTCATGAGCAATCCGGCCACAGAACGATTCTGTGACCTGGTGCGGCAAAGTCTGGACGACGGCACCTTTGTCCGGCTTGTGCTGCGTCCGTCGGCGTCGTCCACGGAGACGGACCCGCCCCGGCGCATCGTAACCCGCTGCATCGAGCTGCGCGGGCAACCCCACCTTTCCATCACCGCCCAACACGCACGGCAGGACCGCACCTGGAACCTCCCGCTGCCGGAAGCCCTGGCGTGGCTGCGTGCCGAATTGATGCGCACGCCCAAGACAGCCTATCTGGCCACCACCACGAGAGACTGGCAATGGATGACAACCAGCGACGGCCCCCGAGTGGTCGGTCATCCCCCCTCCCAAACCGCGCCGCCACCGCGCACTCACGATCAACCCCACACCACCTGGCTGGACGAATCCGCCCGGGACTGGCTCCTCGCCCTGGGCCTGGTGGACGCATCCGGCCGCCCCAAACCGTCGGCCGCCGACAAGTACCGCCAGATCGAGCGGTTCCTCGAAATTGCCGCCCATCAGCTGCAGCATTGCGGATGGCTGCCCGCAACCACCACCGCCCCAACGGCCGTTCCCGGGACAGCTTCCCCCGGGCCTGCATCGACCCGCACACTCACGGTCGTGGACGCCGGTTGCGGCAAGGGTTACCTCACCTTCGCGCTGTGGCACCTGCTGACACGCAAAGCACATCACCCGGTCCAACTTTTCGGGATCGAAGCCCGACCCGAACTGGTCCGGAGCGTACAGGCCGTGGCCGACCGGATCGGCGCCCGGGGCCTGGCTTTTGTCCCCGGCGACATCGCCACGGTGGATCTGCCGGGCTGCGACATCCTCATGGCCCTGCACGCCTGCAATACCGCCACCGACGCCGCCCTCCTGCGCGGGATCCGATACGGGGCACGACTCCTCCTGGTCGCCCCCTGCTGTCATCACCAGTTGCGCCCCCAGCTGCGACCGCCCCCGCTCTGGCAACCGGTCCTGCGCCACGGTTTGCTCGCCGGGCGGTTCGCCACCTGGTTGACCGATGCCCTCCGCGTTCTGTTCCTGGAATGGGCCGGTTACAAGGTCCGCGTGGTGGAATTCATCGAGTCCGAACACACGCCCATGAACCTCCTCTTATCCGCCATCCGCGTCCGACCGCCCTTCCGCGACCCGGCCAGGCGCGAACGCATCCTGCAACTGAAGGAGACCTTCGGAATCCAGCACCATGCGCTGGATCCGTTGCTGAACGGCTCTCCCACGACCGATCGCGCAGACGCATCCGTATGAACTCCCTGCCGGAAGTGAACTGGCATGCATTGCAACGGCTGCGCACGGTTTTCCTGGAGGCGCGGCCGCCCGTGCGGGATTACTGGCACAGCGAAACCGAACTGACCAGCTACGACGCCACCTTCGCCCAGCGCATCGGATGGAAATGGGACTTTGTGCTGGACGAACTCCGGCGCCGCGGCTGGCAACCACCCGCCGGCGAAATCCTCGATTGGGGCTGTGGCACCGGCGTGGCCGCGCGGGCATTCCTGGACCATCACGGCACCCACAACGTCACGCGACTCTGGTACTGGGATCGTTCCGCGCTGGCACGCAATTTCGCCGTCCAACGCGCCCGCCAGAAGTATCCCGGCCTGGCGGTTGAGGCGGGCATCCCGGACAATCCGGCGATTCTGTTGCTCAGTCACGTCCTGGGCGAGCTCGGCCCCGAGCAGATTGAATCCCTGCTCCCGTTGGTCTTGCGCGCCACCGCCACCCTGTGGGTGGAACCCGGCACCTACGAGGCGAGCCTGACCCTGATCGCCATCCGTGAACGCCTGCGCCATCGCCTGCATGTGGTGGCTCCCTGCCTCCACCGCGAACGATGCGGCATCCTCGGGCCCGGAAACGAACCGCATTGGTGCCACCATTTCGCCCCATCCCCGCCCGAGGTCCACACCGACCCGTTCTGGGGCCGGTTTGCCCACGAAATGAACATCGACCTGCGGAGCCTGCCCGTCAGTTATCTGGTGTTGGATCAACGACCGGCACCCCGGGCACCTGCCGGCAGCGTGCGCGTTCTGGGCCGGCCCCGCGTCTACAAGCCTCACGCCCTCATCCTGGCCTGTGACGCCTCCGGTGTGCGCGATTATCGCCTGACCCGCCGCCGCCTCCCGGACGCATTCCAAAAGCTCAAAAAGGGCGAATGGGATATCCTCCAGATCTGGCATCGGGATGGAGACGAAATCCACGGTCTGCAACCCTTTTCGGATGCCGCGGAAGCCCCGCCGGAAAGCACGGCCCGATCGGAACCGTCCACGGAAGGTCCCGCATGAATCCCGGGCCCCCACCGACCCAAAGCAAGCCTCGTTCCGGGCCCCGGAGCCATTGAATCCCTGCCCGGCCGATTGCCCCCTGCCGCTCCAGCCACCGGCCCGCTCACGGGGCCAGTCGGACGCGATAATAAGCCCGTGCCGGCGGTGGATTGGTGTCCGTCCACACAAACGGAGGAACCGCCGCCGCATTCGTTGCCACCGGCATCCAACTTCCTCCCACCAAATCCCCGGACCGCTCCACGATGTAATCCGGGCCTTCGTCCCCGGTAATCTCGAAACTCGGGCCCTGCCCACCCCAACCCAGGACGCGCAAGCCCGGCTGGGCCGGCTGCAGCACGGTGATTCTGAAGCTCTGGGTCGCGCTGAGCGAGGGCGAGCCGTCGTCGCGCACAAACCATCGCACCTCAACACTTTGTCCCCCGTCAGCCACGCGCGGCCGCCATCGCAAGGTGGCCGTCCCGGAATCCCACGTGGCGCCGGCCGGCGCGCTCAACAGGCCGAAGACAAGTCCCTGTGGCGGCAGGTCCGCGTCGGTCGCCTGGGCGATGACCTCCACGGTTTGCCCGGCCCGCACGGTGCGGTCGGCCTGGGGCAGAAAGACCGGAGGCTGATTGACCTCCACGACGGTCAGGGTCAACGGTTGCGTGGTACTCGCAGGTGGCTCGCCATTATCCGTCACGCGCACGGTCACAAAATACGTGCCCGGTCCCTGCGCCTCGGTCGGTGTCCAACTGAGCCGCCCGGTTTGCGGGTCCACGGTCAAACCGGCAGGAGCGCCCGGATCGAGCGAAAAGGTCAGTACCTGCGCCGGTTGATCCGGATCGGTGGCCTGCACCACGTAGCTCCACGGCTGCATTTCCGGCAGGGTCATGGCCGGCAACGGGAGCATTTGGGGCGGATCATTGACCTCGCGGACCGTCACGTGGAATGACCGCACATCACTCAGCGGTGGTGAACCGTCGTCCGTCACGCGCACCGCAATGGCGTAGACCCCCGGTCCCTGCGCCTCCAAGGGCAACCAGCTGAACACACCGTTCGTCGTAATCGTGGCGCCCTCGGGAGCGCCGGGCTCCAGACTGAATCTCAGGGCCTGGGCCGGCACATCCGGATCGGTGGCCGTGGCGATAAACGTCAGCAATTGCCCCTCGTCCACCACCCGGTCCGGGAGCGGATCAAGCACCGGCGGCCGGTTCGTCACAATCCATCGGTTGGCCGTGCGTGGCGTGGGTTCACGGAATCGAACCACGTTGCCGCTGCCGTCAGGGAAGCGCCCCTCCGAAACATCGGTGGTTTGCGGACCGAAGGTGATTGCGTCCACCAAGGTCCCATCAGGCCCGTACAGGCCAATGGCTTCTCCCGCCTTGCTCAGAGCGAAACTGACATGGAGGTCCGGGCGGTCACTCCGGTTTTGCCCCGGTTCATTATCGGCCCACACCAACAGGTAGCCGCCCGGCGGAATCACGTACTGGCCGTTGTCAGGGATGCGGAATTGAAAGCGGTTGGTCAGGTTGTCGGTCAGGTAGTATCCGCCGAGGTCCACCGGCAAATCGCCCGCGTTGTAGAGCTCGAACCAGTCCTCGTACTGGCCGTCAGCAGGATCGGCCAGGGTGGACGCATTGTCGGCCATCCATTCATTGATGAAGACGGGCACCGGCAGGGCGGCCGGACTGTTGGACGCGCCGGGCGAGGGAATGGTGAAAATTCGGCGCCCGCTGATGCGGGCATCGGGATAGCTGCCGTAACTGCGTCCCACGCTGGCCACGGAATAGTTCAGATAATCCAGCACGTTGGTGCGGCCACCGGCCACCTGCACCAGCGCCACCTGGCCGGCCCCCGGACTGACCCGGAAATTGGCGTGCCATTCCGTGGCGGTGGACTCGCCCGGCTCACCGTCCAGCCATACGATGGCAAACGCGCCGGCCGGCAGGACGGCGCCCGCGGGGAACGCCCAGCGCGTGGGCTCGGCATAATTCGTCGTGAGATAAAGCCCGTTCAGGCTCACGGGTGCCGGACCGGCATTGAAAATCTCCAGCCATGGATCGTAATCACCCGCGCCGTCGCGGATGGCGTTGGTGACTGCGGCGCTGTTCCATGGCAGGATTTCATTGAGCCAGAGGGTCGGAAATGCCGGCAGGGTCGTCTCCACCGAGTTGGGCCCACCCGGAGTCGCCAGGGCCGGCCCGGCCCCACCGCCCGAGGGTACCACCTCCAACTGCATGGCCCAGACCACGTCACTGCTGGAGGGACTGTTTTGATGAACCTCGACGGCCAGCACATTGGTGCCCTGGACCAGGGCCGAGGCGGGCAGGATGAACGGCCCCTCCACGACCGCGTCGCCCACCACTCGGTTCGCCGGGGTCGCATACGAGGGCGTGCCCTCGGGCATGCCGATTCGAAACAGCTCCTGTCCGTTCAGGTAAACCACTGCGCCGTCGTCCACCAGCGTGTTCAGCCGCAATTGCACGCCGGCTGTGGGGCCGGTGTAAACGAAGCGTGTTCTGAAGTAGAAAGCGGTCCGACCACTGTTATCGGCCAGCGGCGTGCGAATCGGTTCGGGAAGACAACCGCAATCCTCGTCGGCCAACACCGCCGCACCTATCGGCCATGCCGAGTCATTAAACGTCGGGCTCATCCAGGTCACACCGTCGAGGTTGTCGGTCTGATTGTAACGCCACGACGCACTCCAATCCACGACGGTGACCGGGGCGGGCAGGTTGGTGGCGGGTACCACCGCGGCCCAATTGGCCACGCGGTCGTTGTCCTGCCGCGGGTCAATCAACTGCAACGACGGGCCGAGCCCATCGGCCGCCGTCGGCCATGGCGGATCGTCGTCGTAGGTCACCTCGTCAATGATGACGTCCTGATCCGGCGTCGACCCGGGCCGCATCAATGCGATTCGCTCGCCGCCGCGGTCAAAACTCCCCTGAAAAACCCCGGCAATGGGGATGTGCAGGCCGTACGTCCGCGCAAACACATCGGGGTCCCGCACCAGGACCAGATAGCCGCCGGGTTCCAGGATCGTACCCGCCGGCAGGGTTGCGTCCAGCCCACTGACACGCCACCCCGACAGGTCATAGGCGGTGTTGGTGGCCATGTTCCGGAGTTCCAGAAACTCCGCCCCCGGCACCGCCGGATTGTACATGATCTCGTGGATGATCACACGACCCTGGGGCGGCTCGACCGTGCCGTTGAAGGTGATGCGGAGCAGATTCGAGGTGCCGGCCACGGGTTGTCCCTTGTTGTTCCAGCCCTCGATGACCAGTTCGTTCAGCCCGGGATTCAAAGCCAGGCGCAAGGTCCAGTTCGTCACCGTGGTCCAGGTGGGTTGCATGGGCACCCCGTTGACCGTGATCTTCGCCACCGTAATGGGGGCTTTGCCGCTGATCGTGATCAGGTTGCGATTGGTAACAAACGAAGCCGGCGTGCTCAGGCTGAACGGAGACGCCACCTGAACCAGCTGTCCGAGGATGTAATTTCGCCGTGCGGCCGCGTAATCTTTCAGTCCTTGCGGCGAAGCCGGTCCCACACCCGCCGCCACCAATCCGTTATAAACTCTATCGACCCTTTGGGCGAACGTGGTGGCCGCCAGCGGCCCGGCAATCGCGTCCTCAAACGCCCGCCAATAGGCCCGCTGGAACTCGGGAAAGTTACGGAACCGGTCCAACACCGGCTCGTTACTGCCGAAAAGCGCCTGGTCAGGGCCGGTACCACCCACGTGAAATACGAAGTCAATATCCCAGGGCAACAGGACCCACGGCCCCTGCTGCGGCTTGTAGGCGTACATGTTCTTGCCGCGGGCGAAGCCGTAACTGTCCCAATTGCCCACAATGCGCTCCATCGCCAGGATGCGCATCCACTCCTCCACGTCCACCAACGTGGCCACGCTGGAGCGGTACGGCTCGGGCTGGGCGGCATTCATGGCGTCCACCAGTGTAAACAGGTTCGTGAAGTTATTCGCCGATTCCCGGACCGCCCGCGGCCGCCAGTTCCATCGGTACCGGGCGGTTTTCTTGACGCCGCCGCTGGTGGTGAAATTCTCCAACGTCGCGTCCACATTGCCCAGTTTGTTATCGCCGGAGTCATCGAACTCGAACCAATCCTCAATCTTGTGCAGGCTCCCGGCGTCGTCGTTGGGGAAGTATTGCCAGACCACGTCCCGGTTGGGCTGTTGAGCATCCTCGTACACATTGCCCCGCTGCACTCCGTTGAGGAACAGCCGGATGTGTCGCCGGTGCAAATACGGCGCCCCGAGTTTGCGGCTGATCCAAAAGGCCGTTTGCTCACCCTGGTAGGTTGGATCGCTCTGGAGATTTCCCACCGTGGCCAGAACGAAATCGTCGGTCCCCAGAACGAGATCGTCCTTGGGCAGGTTCAACTCGTAATCACAAAGGTTGCCCAACGGCCCGCTGTAACCCGGCGTATGCCACGGGCTGCCGCTGTACAGGGTGCCGGCGTTGTAAACCACACGACTGTCCGCATATACAAATGTGCAGTCCAGGGGATGGTTGCTCTGCTTTTCCCGCGTTGCCCACCGGTCCAGGTTTTTCCGCGTGATCCAGATCCGGTAACTCGCCAGCCTTGGCGCAGACGGCGGGTCGCCAAACCGCACCAGGCACTCTCGTTCGGGTGCATCCTCGGGAAACCGACGGCTCCGGGACGGGCTGCCCCCGTCATACGCCTCCAGGTAAAATGCCACCAGGGTGTTGAGGGGTTGTCCGGGGATATCGGCAGAAAACCAGCCCCCACCCCGATAGCTCAATGGCACGTTCATCCAGTTCGTTCCGGGGTCCACCCGATACCGCAACACCGCACCGGCAATGCCGTCCGGATCCTCAATCCGCGCCACCACCGTCACGGTCTGGCCGGCGGCCGGCAGTACCGGCCAGTGCCGCACCTCCGTGATGGAGGGACCCACATTGGTCGCCGAACGTGTGTTGGCGCGCCCGGGTGTGCCCATCGCGGCGGTGGTGAGGGTGGGACCCGTGGCCTCCAGCCAGTTCCCCCATAAGCGCAACAGGATTTCCGGATGGCCTTTCAACCAGCGAACCCTTGCCCGGAGGGTCACCACACTACCCGGGCTCAAGCTCTGGCTCAGCGGCGCGCGCACGCGGTTGGCCCCAGTGTCGCCCCGATCGGAGGCCACAATCCGCAGACAGCCACCCTGATATCCCCCCTGCGGTTCCCATCGGGTGTCCTGGTGAGTGCCCTGCCAGAACCAGCCGTCCGCTCCGGTGTCAAACGTTCCATTGGGCACAAGGTTGCCGCCCCCTTGGGGGATCACCTCCACGTTGTCCACCAAACACTCGCCCGCACCCAACAAGAGGATCTGGATCTGATTGGGGGGCGCCATACCACCCAGGTCGAGAACCCCGGTGTGCTCAATGACGGTCCAATCGGACTTTGCCGTCTCATCACTGTCCACCCACGCCGCCGGCAGACGGGCGTCCATCCGGGGGTCCGTGCGTTCCAAACTGCTCCCCCCGCCGTCGGCCCAACGGCCCCACCGACCCCCGTCCCGATAGGTCACCTCCTCAACCGTAATGTGAATCTTGTTGGTGATCACCACCCCGAACTCATTGGTCGAAACCAGGTCATCCGGCATCTGCAGGCGAATGGTATCGGTGCGATTGCCCAAACGACCGGAGAAATCGCCCAGGACAATCGCGGGATCCAGCTCCGGATGCAGGGCCCGGAACCGCGCCGCCTTTCTGGCCACGACCAGGTAACCGCCGGGCGACAAAGTGGTCCCCCGCGGGATGTTGAAACTGATGCCGCCCCGCAATCGCCAACCGCCCAGGTCCATGACCTGCGCGCTCCGATTGTAGAGCTCGACGAACTCGTCATCGTCGTTTTCCGTAATCGGATGGTAGTACACCTCGTTAATGACCACCGGGCTCAACAGGGGTTGCGCGTTGGCCTGCCCGGGGGTGGGTTGTTGCAAACGACGAAACTCCGGCGCGCCGTCCGGGAATCGTCCCAGGGCCACGCCGTTTTGCTGGGCGCCAAACCGCAGCACGTCAATGACCCGGGAACCGTCTGGCGCCAGCAGGTAAACCGTCTCTCCGGCGGCACTCAGGGCAAAACCGAGCTGGATTTCATCCGCCACCCACCAGCCCATCGGCGGAATCACCGTGCCCGCGGCAATCCGGTACTTGTTCGTGGCCGGATCATCCGTGAGCACACATCCACTCAGGTCCACCGCGTTCGTGCCGTAATTGAACAACTCGACGAAATCGAACCATGGCGCATCGGTATGGGCCAGAACCTCGTTGATCAGAACCGTGCGCCAGGGATGCACCACGGTCGCGTCCGGTCCTCCGGGGGAACCGCCCACACGATCGCTGGCCCGCCACCCCTGCGGGTCATCCTCGCCGTACGAGGGGCGCGCCAGCACCAGGGAATGCCCGGCTCCGTCGGCGGCAACCGGCCAGGGCGGCTCGTCATCGTAATTCACCTCCAACAACACCGCGCCCAGCTCATCCCTGAGCCGGATGCGTCCCCCCCCGTTGGGCAACACGTTATCGGGCTCCGCCCCCGGCCGGGTCAATGGACCCAGCACACCGCTCAAC
>NZ_JAAKYA010000042.1:136339-165755 GCF_011044775.1 Limisphaera ngatamarikiensis
CGTTGGGCAACACGTTATCGGGCTCCGCCCCCGGCCGGGTCAATGGACCCAGCACACCGCTCAACCCGTAGACCGCTTGCAGATCCGCCGGATTGGCCGCCACGACCAGATAGCCGCCCGCCGCCAGGGTCGTGCCCGAAGGGAATACATACTCCACATCCCCGCTCAGCCGGTACCCGCTCAGGTCCTCGGCCCACAAACCGGAATTGTACAGTTCGATGAACTCCAAGTTTCGACCGTCCGGCCGATTGGTGGGATGATACATGATCTCGGTAATGACCAGGGCGGTCCGACGGCTCGACGGTCCGGCCGGCTCGTTGCCACCTCGAACCAGCTGCATGTCCAGAGGCGTGTAGCCCACAGCGAACGATGCCTGGCTGTTGGGGGCAATGGTGTTGGGCACCTCGGCCCGATCCCTCACACCGTTGACCGTCAGAACATAGGTCAGCCCCGGCGTCAGGGGGCTCGTGCGCAACGCCACCACAGAGGGATCGTCCAACAGGACCACCCCCTGCACCGTGGCACCCCGGTTCAGACTGTAATTGGCCGGTTTCGAGGCCGTCACCGGATCCACCGGCTCGGAAAACGTCACCGTCACGAGCGTCGGATCCCCCAGGTATCTCACACCCACCAGCACCGGGGGATTGGTGTCCGCCAGGACCGTGAGCGTGGCCGGCGCGCTGTTGCTCCAGCCATACGCATTGGTCACGGCACAAAGAAACACACTGCCGCTGTCAGAACGCCGCACCGGGCCCACCGTCAGAACGCTGGTATTGGCGCCCGGCAGGTTCGTACCATTGCGTTTCCACTGATAGGTCGCCCCCAGCGAACGAAGCAGCTCCACACTGAAAACCGCCGTTTGTCCCTCCACCACCGTCACGTTGGTGGGCTGACGGACAAAAACCGGCGGACCCAATCCAAAAGGAATGCACCGCGAGGCCGGGATGGGCTCCTCCATCGTCCCATTGGGCAACCGCCACCGCACCGCAAGGTTGTCCCCGCCCCAACCCTCTTTCATCAGGGCCTCGATGTAATACCTTCGGCCGGCAGTGAGCGGAATGAGGTCGGATGCCTGGCCCGGTTCCCTGGTCCACTCCCGCGGGGCAGTCCAGCCCACCACCTGCGCGATCAATCGTTTGTTGGCCGGATTGTCGTCCGTGCTCAGGTACAGTTGCGATGCGTCATCGCTGGCGATCCAAAACCGGTAATTGCCCGTGGCGGGTGGGATGATCAGGGCCTGCAACCGCTGGCCGTACTGGTCGTACACGTCTGTGGGCGTCTCAAATGCGTTGGTCAAAACCTCCTCAAACGTCGGCTGGTTGGGGAATCCGGGTGCGTTGGTCAGGTCCGCCACCGTCACGCCGCCCCCGATGTTCAACCAAACCTGACGCAAAATACCGTTGGTACTTTGCGCACCAACCGGGGTCGTTGGACCAACCCACCCCACCAATAGCCAAAAGGCCCATAACCAACGCATCCGGGCTTTCATAGGTCGAACCCTGACAGATTCACCATGCGCCAACTCATGGAATAGAGACACGGCCTCCTCCGGGCGAGGCTCCACTGGCGCCCGCGCTGCAGACCGCCGCGGACCACACTGCCCAAACCGGCTCCGGCCGGCAGCGAACGCGGCAATCCGCCGCGTTCGACAAAAAGCCGCCCTTGCACCACGCATCAGACCTTTCCATCGGCCAAACCCTGCACTTCCTTGAACGGATTTTCAGGGACCGGATGAGGACCGCACACATAGGTGCACCAATTCCTCGCCCCGTCACAAGTTCGGGTTTACTCCACACCACACCGCCCCCGACCGGACGGAACGGCACACGCTGCCCAGCCCTCCCAGGGGTCTCGCAGCGGTTGCCCTGCTTTTCCGACGCTGCTCTGCATCCGCGTCTTCAAACGGGCGTTGCGTGGCAAAGCCGGCTGGGATGCTGCCTTCCCCAAGACCGGCCCGGGTTGGCGGCGCACTCTTTCCCGTCGGCCCCTGGGATCCCGGATCCCGAATCACGATCCCCGTTGCGACCGTGCTTGCCAAGACCGGCCCGGTTCCGCTATTGGAGTGCCGAAAGAAAAGCGCACTATGACCACCAACAAGCGTCCGGAGACCCCTCGAACCCTTTCCCGATGGAATGCCGTTGGCGGGATCCGCAAGCTCGAATCAAAGCGGCCCATTTGGACACGGACCGGAGGTGCAGCCGGCTGGATGGCGACCGCAGCCCTGGGCGGCGGCGTCCTGACCACCTCGGCCCAGGACGCCCTGCAAACCGCCATCCAGCTCGACCGTACCTACGAACAACGCAGCACGGGCCGATTCCTGCCCCCCGAGGAGGGCCTGCGTACCGGACCGGTCACGTACGCCATTGCCCTGGGCTACGGTCTGGAATGGAACGACAACATCTTCTACCGCAAACGTGATCGGGAAGCCGATTGGATCCATTCCCCCCAGGTTTCAGTACGGGCCACCTGGCAGGCCACGCGCGATTCGGTTCTCAGCGTGGGCCTGGGCGCGGGCTACCGCAAGTACATGGACCACAGCGAGCTGGACCGTTTCTATGTCTCGCCCGACACGGCCCTGTTTTACGACGTCCCCGTCCGGGACTGGGTGATCACCCTCTATGAACAGGCCAGCTATTCCACCGATGTCCTCAGCCAAGGCGCCCTCAGCGGTTACGCCGAATTCCCGCGATTCGAAAATACCGTCGGATTCCGTGCCCTCTGGATGCCCGAACGGTATGTGATCGGGTTCGGCTACGCCCATTACAATTTCGTCTCCGACGGGGACCGTTTCAGCTACCTCGACCGCGCTTCCGAACAAGCATTCGTGCGGCTGGGCTATCGCTGGGCCGAAATCTCCCAGGCGGGAGTGGAGGTCAGCGGTGCCCTGACCCAATTCTCCTCCAATCTCCGCGGGGACAACCGGAACCTGAGCGTCGGCCCCTACGTCACATGGCAGATCACCGAGGCCACCGACCTCAGCCTGCGCGGCGGTTACACCTTTTACGAGTTCGACGCCGACGCCTTCAACCCGCGGGATCGGGACCTTAGCTCCTGGTACCTCAGCCTCGACGCACGGAACCGACTCACCGATTACGTGACCCAGTCGCTCTCCCTCGCACGGCTCATCCAACAAGGCGTCAACCGTGGGCCCGGCTACTTCAGCGACTACATCGAAGTCCTCTCCGCCCAATACCGCCTCCAATGGGCCTTCCATGAGCAGGGCAGTACAGGGCTGGACCTCTTCTACGAACACAGCTCCGAACCCCGCGGCGGCGTGGACGAAGTCTACGACCGGTACGGATTCGGCCTGTCGCTCCGCTGGCAGTTCACCCGGCACCTGTTCGCCACCGCAGGGTACCGCTTCACCTGGAAGGATTCCGACAACGACCTGTACGATTACCGCCTCAACCTGGCACGCGTCGAAGTGCATTACCGATTTTAGAACCCAATGCTCTGCAGTGAAATCCATCAGCCCGATCGTCCCATGAAAACGTCCATCATCCCAACCGTGTGCCGGCACCTGCGCGAGCTTCCCCGTGCTCGCATTGAACGCATCGCAGCCCTCCTGAGCCTTCTGCTGGGAGCGTGCTGGCTGTTCATCGGATGCGAAACACCGCCGCCCTCCCCCGTCACACCGGGGTCGGCGCCGATCGCCGCGCCCTACACCAGCACCATCCTCAGTGAAGGCGACACCATCCGGGTGGCCTTCGAGGCGGACACCAACCTCAACACCGTGGCAAAAATCCAGCTGGACGGAACCGTCACCCTTCCCCTCATCGGGGCCGTCCCCGCAGCCGGGAAAACACCCGAGGAGCTCCGGACCGACCTCATGAAACGGTATGAGAAGCTGCTCAGCATCAATGAACTGACCGTCAGCGTGCTGAGCGCTACCGCCAGCGTTTACGTTTCCGGTGCAGTGCTCAAACCCGGACGCATCCCCATGGACCGACCCATGACCGCCCTGGAGGCCATCATGGAAGCCGGCGGTTTCGACCTCAGGCGCGCCAAACTGAAAGAAGTCACGGTCATTCGAAAGCAGGACGGCCGTCAGGAACATTACACGCTCAACCTTCAGGACGCCCTGCGCGGCCGCGATCCAAATCCATTCTACCTCAAACCCTTCGACATCATCCACGTTCCGGAAAAACGCTTCAATTTTTGACCTGATGGGATCCCCTCCCTGGGCCCTCGCGAGAGCCTCAACCGGGGCGACTCGCCGGATTCCCGAGTCCGGGTGGTGGTTCGGGTCGGGAAACAACCAGGGCTCCTGTTCCTGATCTGCACTGGTTGGTATTGTGCCCGACCAGCCCGGGACGCATGGCCCGCGCCCGGGGTACACGTGATTTCGAATATGCGCGCCCACGCGGAACCCCGTGGCACATCGAAGGCCGCGGTGCCGCCCGGCACCTCCACCTCCACGCACAAATTGTCCCTCGGGCGTGGCGTGAACCTCCCGGACGCAAAAGTTCAAGAGTCGTCGAATCCAGTCGTGCCTTGCCACCCACGGCCGCCCATCATGCCACATCCGTAAACGTCGATCAGATCTCCAGCAGGCTCGGCCGGCGGCTGCTCACTGCCCAAAAAGGCCCGCTGTACCACAGCGCAGCCTCCAAATGGATCAAGCCATGGCCCCCGTGTACCCTCCCTGAAAACAACAGGACGCCACGGCAAACCGTGGCGTCCTGCCCCTGCGAAACACACTCTTTCGACAACTACTTCTGCTGGGCTTTCTCCTGTTGCGCCCGGGCTGCGCGCCAAGCGGCCCAGCGCCGGCGAGCAGCTTCGATGATCCGCCGACGGCCCTCCGGGCTGATACGGCGCTTGCGCGGCGCTGCTGCAGCCGTCTCAGCCGCAGCTGCCGGAGCTGTCGCAGCCAACGCCACAGCCGCCGCCCGGCCAGCCCGACCCGGTGGACGACCCCGCCGTCTATACACACGCTGAGCCGTCGGTGCCGCCGCCGCTTCGGCTCCAACCGCCGGCGCAGCCCCACTCAGGATCGCGTTCAGCTCTTTCTCAAGAGCTTCGATCTGTTCTTTGATCGCAACCGCACGGCGCAGTTGCTCACTGGACAAACTGGCAAGTCCCGTATTCATGAGACCAGTCAACACCCACCTGTGACAATTTGGCAAGCAGGAAATGACAGTTTTTGTCCACCGGACGGCTTCCAGTCACAAGAGAATCGGAAGGGGCAGGTTGACCCGGCTTGCACACACCGGCTTTGTGCGTGGCAAACCACACAGAGAGACCGACCGATGTGACCGGCATCAGAGCCCGTTCCGACCGCCATCCGCCCTCAAACACACCTTGGCCCGGCGATGTCGCGGGCGAAATGCTGCCCAACAGTGCCCGCCAAACGCGCTGCCCGGCGCTAGCGCCGCGGATAAAATCCAGGTTGAACCCTTCGGGCATCCAGTCCTGGCAAACCACCGTGGTGCATCACCCCTGAGAAAGCCGCGAGGCTGATCCATCCACCCGAATCCTCACCGGTCTTCAGCGACGAACGTGGCCACCACGGGTCGGTGATCGGAGGCAAGTCCCCAGTCGGGGAAGGCCAACACGTACGTTTCCTCCGGCAACCACTCAGAGGCCATGCCCGGACTCAACAGGATGTAATCCACCCGCGAATAGGAATCCTCCACCTCGTAAAAGTGCGTCCAAACGATGCGCGGCGGATCGCTCCTGGGCCGAACCGCCCCCACGCTGTCGCCGTTGCGTTCGGCCGGCCGGGTGTCAGTGAGACGAAATCGGCCGGTACCCAGGATCGTCCGAATGGGACGCGAGTTCTTCACGTCGTTCATATCACCGGCCACCAGGAGGTTCAGGCTCGGATTGCTTGACAGCCGTTCTTCGATCTTCGACCTCAGGATTCGCGCCTCCTCGAGCCTCATGTCAGCCTCGTCCGCAACGCCCACCGACCGACGCGACTTCAAGTGAACCACAAACATCGTGAACCGGTACCCCTCGGTCACCTGAAGGTCCACCTCCAGGATGCCACGGCTCACATGCAACCGCCGACCGTTCAGCAGGTACGATTCGTTGGTATGGGGACGCCGCGCCACCACGGGAAAACGACTCAGAAGGGCCACCTGAATGTTCGTATCCCAACCGGGCACGATCTCCCACCAGGGATACTCCAACCCCCGGTCCGCCAGCCGACGCCGCAGATCCTCCACGGCCTGCAAGCCTCCCATTTCCTGCAGCGCCAGGACATCCGGCCGGATCAGTTCAATCGCCCGACAGACCTGAGCCCTGGACTCCTCCGATTTCACCGGGCGACCGGTCCCTTCCGTCAGGATGTAATTGGCCACGTTGTAGGTGGCGACGCGAAACCGGACCGGTTCCGCCTCTGCCGTCGCCGCCCACAAGACCCACCCCGCAAGCAGGTGGATCCACCAACTTCCGCCCCAGCCCGAAACGTGCGCACGCTGTCTCATCTGTCGTGTCGAAACGATCCTGGATAAGCCCACGCACATCAAATCTGAATGGTCCCTTCAAAAACAAACTCCGCCGGACCGGTCAGATACACTTCTTCAAATTGGTCCCCGACACGTCGAAAGGCCACCCGAAGGGTATCGCCCCCCTGCACCCGTACCCGGATCGGGGAGGGAACCTCGTAAAGCAGGGCGGTCACAAGAGCGGAGGCGGTCACACCGGTGCCACAGGCCAGGGTTTCACCTTCCACCCCCCGTTCGAAGGTCCGCACGCGAATGTGGCCGGGTTCCAAAATCTGAACGAAATTCACGTTCGTGCCGCGCGGAGCAAACGTCGGGTGCCAGCGGATTTCCGGTCCCATCCGACCCACGGCTGCCTGATCCGCATCCGGCACGAAGAGGACCGCGTGTGGCACGCCGGTGTTGATGGCGTGCAATTCCACGGGACCCGACTGCAACGGCAGAACCAGCCGAAGCCGCACATCCGTTGGCGGCGTCAGACGAATGGTCACCTCCCGGCCTTCATACCGCGCCTCCACCACCCCGGCCACCGTCTCAAACCGCAACACGGGCCGGTCCCAGCCCGTCACCCGCTGAACAAACCGCGCAAAACAACGAGCTCCGTTCCCGCACATCTCCGCACAACTCCCGTCACTGTTGTAAAACTCCCACGACCAGTCGGCCCGACCCGATGCGCAGGGACGCAGGGCAATCACACCATCGGCACCCACGCCGCGATGCCGGTCACACAACCGCTGCACCAGAGCCGGCGTCAGCTGCACCGCGCCCGATCGGTTGTCCAACAAAATGAAGTCGTTCCCTGCACCGTTCATCTTCCAAAACCGGAGCTCCATGGACCTCAACTTAGCCACACCCGCCGGGAAACGAAAAGATCAAAGCCCAACGGGAGGTCCTGCCACGGGGTCCCGACCGGCCCGCCCCGCAGCACCCCGCGGCCTGTCCGGGTCGAGGGGAATGGTCCTCCCCGGCCGGGCCGGTCCACGGCTGTGGTCCGGTGCCCTCCCCGGCGGGAGATAAGGGTCAACCCGCTGCGTCTTCGAACACGGTCATCCCAACCGGACCCAGCCCGGCCGTCCTCCCGGGTGCCCGGCCGGCGGCGGACATAACCATGCTGGAGCCTCCCCGGCCCAACGTCGCCCCTCCAACCCCGGTCGCCTATTGCCCACCAGCCGGTCATCCAGCATAGTGGGTATGCATGAAACGGCCACTGACCTGGACGGGAATGGTTCTGGGCATGGTGGGCCTGGCAGGCCTGATGCTGAGCTGTGCCACCGTGCCGGAAACCGGGCGAACGCAGCTGAGGCTCATCCCACCGGGCGAGGAAGTTCAACTCGGTCTGCAAAGTTTCGAGCAACTCAAGAAGCAGTTGCCGGTCAGCAAGGACACTGCCGCGCGGGCCATGGTGGAGAAGGTGGGGCGTGCCATCGCCTCGGTGGCACCCCTGCCGGACGCGCAATGGGAGTTTGTCCTGTTTGAAAGTCCGGAAGCGAACGCGTTTTGCCTGCCCGGCGGCAAGGTCGGCGTGTACACCGGGATCCTCCCCATTACCCAGAACGAGGCGGGACTGGCCACGGTCCTGGGTCATGAGGTGGCCCATGCGGTCGCGAGGCACGGCGCCGAACGGCTCAGTCACGAATGGTTGCGTGAGCTTGGCGGTCAGGTCCTGGCTGCCAGCGTCGCGCGCTCGGATCCCCGCGCCCAACAATTGGCCCTGTTGGCGTATGGCGTTGGCACGGAAGTTGGCGCCATCCTCCCTTACAGCCGCCTTCAGGAATCCGAGGCCGATCATATGGGCCTGCTTTACATGGCCCGGGCCGGATATGATCCCCGCGAAGCGGTCAAGTTCTGGCAGCGGTTTGCCGCTTACAACCAACAACAAGGCGGCGCTCGGGTCCCGGCCTGGCTCCGCACCCATCCCTTGGATGAAACCCGCATCCGCCAACTGGAACAGTGGATGCCTGCGGCACTGGCCGAGTACGAAAAGGCACAAAGCTCGAGGGGCGTTCGTTGAACTTCCCTACGCCGACGGTGTTCACAGCACAGCCGCGCCCCGGGCTCCGGAGCGAAGGTCCCTTGGATAAGCCGAAAATCCCCCTGCCGAGACTCCGCGGCAAATCCCCATTCCGATGCCGAGGCAGGCCGGCGTTCTGAGTCCGGGCGCTACTTTGGGCACGCCGGCTGGTGGAGCCGCGTGTGATGTTGATTCTCGCAGCGTTGCACGCTATCGAGCGCGTAATCCCCCGTTCCACCCGGCCACCTGCACCCAAACCTCCCGCGGTGCCGCCATGGTGCATCCCCCACGGCCGACCACGCAAGTGTCCAAGCAGCCGTAAGACGGGTGTCAGGCAACTCGCAGGGCAGAACCGGAACGCTTGTGCCCAGGTCCCGGCGAGCCGTTCCCATGTGAACCAACCGGACTTCCCGCGGTCGCAGGGCCCGAACCCTTCGTCGAGGCACTCCGTAAAGGCACGTCGGCCACGGGTTCACCACGCTTGCCGTGGGCGTCTGAATGACTCCCGATCACGGCCTCCAGATCGGCAACGGCCCGCCGTAACAGCTCAGCCCGGGCGCTCAACTCCTGAGCCGTGGCTGCGGTCTCTTCCGCCGCGGCTGCATTGCTCTGGGTAACCTTGTCCATCTGGCTGACCGCGCTGCTGATCTGGGCAATGCCCCGGCTCTGTTCCTGCGATGCAGCAGCGATTTCCGATACGAGATCATCCACCTGACGGGCACAGCGCACAAGCTCCTCCAGGCTTTGCGCCACCTTTCGACTCACCTCGGCGCCGCGACGACTCCGGACCACGGATACCTCGATCTGACCGGACGTTTCCCGGGCCGCTGCCGCTGCCCGCAAAGCCAGGGCGGGGACCTCATCCGCCACCACGGCAAAGCCCATGCCTGCTTCACCCGCTCGAGCAGCTTCCACAGCGGCGTTGAGAGCCAGCAGGTTCGTTTGAAATGCAATCTCGTCAATGGTCTTCAGGACCCTGGCCACCTGCTGACTGGACTCCTCAATCTCCGCCATCGCCAATTGCATCTGCTCCATCTCCGCCTTGCAGGTGTCCGCCGCCGTTCGTGTGCGTCCGGCCAGATCCCGCGCCTGCTGTGCATGGACGGCATTCCGGTGGGTCATGGCGGTCATCTCCTCCAGCGACGCCGAAGTCTCTTCCAGGGACGCGGCCTGCGTTGTGGTTCCCTGCGCGACCGACTGGCTTGACTCTGCCAATTGAGCAGCGCTACTGGTGAGACTGCGGGCAATCTCTGCAAGGTCATTCGCCACACGTCCCACCGGGCCCGCCAGGCTGCCCGCCAACCACAGGCTCAACCCAAGCCCCACACCAATCAGCACCATGGTTCCCATCAGGGTCCGTGTCAGCATCGACCCCAGAGCCTTCGACGTTGCCAGTGCGGCGGCCTCCAATTCGCCCGCGGGAACCTCCAGCCCAATCACCCATTCATAAGGCGCAAAATAGGTTGCCGCCACAAACGTTCTGCCGGCCGACCCGGAAGTCCCGGCCGCGCCCTCAAATTCTTTAAACACCATGGCCCCGCCCTTCGCATTCACGGCCTCCTGGATCAACTCCTGGTACGGGAACCGCCCTGCTGCATCCCGGACCTCCCAGACGCTATCCCCTTCTTTGCCGCCCTCGGGTGCCAGCACATAACGTCCCCGTTGATCACCCGAGGCACCCAGGATGAACACCCGACCCGATTGGCCGTAACGGATTCGCCCTAGGCTTTGCCGGATGTCGCCCTTGACACTCTCGATCGAGGTGCCCACGAACAATACCCCGATGATGCGCCGGCGCGCCGCATCCCAGATCGGGCGGTACACCGTGTCATACCACTGGTTCACTACAAAGGCGCGACCCCGGTAATCCTCACCCCGCAGAATGGCCGCGACCACCGGATTGGGCGATCCATCAGGATTGCGATGGGGGATATAGGTCCCCGTGGCCCGCCGGCCATCCGCTTGCAACACGCTGGTGGTGACACGAAGCAGGTCCCCTTCCTCGTTCATGCGTTGAAACAACGTCGCTGCATCGCGGGTATAATACCGCACCTCATCCACCACGGGCGCCCGTTCCTCCGAGCCCAAGGACGGTGCCAACCATGTTTCACCCACATAAACCCGGGGCAGTTCGACGTCCCTGCGTTCTTTCGTGAACTGATTGATTGCCTGCCAGGTTACCGTCTCCTGCCCGAGCCGGAACCCCCCGCCCCGGTGCAGGGCCTCCTCGGCAATCTTCAAACTGTGCGTCAGCCGGTCCTGAACCTGGCGCTGCGCGTTCTGACATTGCTCCTGCACGTTCTGAAGAAACGCGGACGCGGCTCCCTGAGCCTGCTGCAGTAGAAGGGGCTTCAATTCACGGTCCAGAAAAGCCTTTTGCAGCGCTACCAACCCCGTCAAGGCAAGGCCGGCGCCCGCAACAAGAACACATCCCAACCCGGCAATCCTGGTTCGCATCGTCATGGACGTCTGCTCCTTTCCATCTCTCAAGGCACCTAAAAGCGCATCGCGCCCGGACGCGTATCCGGATCAGCGCGGCCCTGAAAGTCCGGTTCGCCCGGAGTGTAAGAGCGGGCAGGCAGACCCGGGCTGTAGCAGCCAGTGGGCAGTGCAGCCGGATCACGCCGGACGGAACGATCCATGGGCCAACCGTCAGAGCCCGCCGCCCTTCCATGGTTCCTCCACCAAAACGCAGGCCCATGGGACCTTCCAAAAGCGTCCGGGCCGTGGGCCTGCCGCTCCAGCCACAATCTTGATGGCCGTGATGACCAGCTTTGCGGTATCGGCTTATCGACTTTGTGCCCACGTCCAAGCCCCAAGAAGTTCCCCATCGGGCCCGCAACAGCTCTCGGCGCTTTTGTCGGGAACAAACCGTCCCGCTCCCGCGCGGAACGAGCGGTTCCTTCTCGGCATCCTCATCGGTCGCTCGGGAAAAAAACTTAAAGGAATTTTCCACCCTCGCTTCGGTATGAAGCCAAACCGGGACCCGAGGCCCGGTCCGCACCGACCCTCCGCCGGGGCAATTTCTCACGGGGTTCGGCAGTAGACGGGCACCCCGCAGATGAACGAGCGGCACTTGCGAAAAACCGTTGCGGCAGGGAACGCGGTGGCGCTACGACTCCGTTTAGCAGGAGGTCGTCGGCGCTGAACCCGCTCCGGGGCCACCGCCACCGCCGGACGGCGCTACACCAGGGACAGGCGGGGTCAGGATCAACACCATGGAGAAGCGTTCGAGAGCCCGCAGGGCATGGGGCGCCCCCGGCGGCATATACACAACCTGGCCCGGCCTGAGCAAATGCGTTCGTCCCGAAACCACGAATTCGCACGTCCCCTCCAGCGCCTGGACCCAGGCATGCCGTGTGGTGGTGTGCTCGGTCAGCTCCTGCCCTGCATCAAAGGCAAACAGAATCACCCGGAGGTGGGGTAAAACCAGCAGGGTTCGACTGACGATGCCATTCGGTGCAAACCGGGTTTCCTGCTCGAGATCGATCACTGCAGCCTTGTCTGGTTCAAGTACAGGTTGCTCTTTCATGCCCGCAATGTACGCCGCGGGCCATCCGATCCCGTTGACATGGATCAATGAAGTTGCAGAACGACGGAATCGCCATATCCTGAAACCGCCGTGAAGTCCCGGTTCGGGGGCACCGGCAATGTTGGAAATCCTTGGAGTCAAGACGTATGGCCAGAAAGTTGCTGGTGATGGCGATGGTACTGTTGGCCCTGGGTGTGCTGGTCGTGACCGGCGTGCTGCCCGTGGGCCGGGCAGTGGGACTCTATGTGACCTTGCCGGTGGGTGTGGTGTTGTTGGGCATGAGCCTGATCTGGCGGATGTTGGAGCGCGAGGAGGAATCCGCCGCTGGTGCGGCCGAAACCCAGGCCGCTTCACCGGACAGGGCTCCGGACCGGTCCCCAGGAGGCGGCTGCGGTTGCGGTTGCGGGCACTAACCCCGTGGAGCTGCTCGGACCGGTACTGCCGCTCCGGACTGATGAACTCCAGGGCCCCGTCCTCGGCAGCCTCCAAGCAGCGGATGGTACCGGCAGGAACGGCTTTCCCCGTGCCCTGGGCCTCGGAGAAGCTCCCATTTCAAGGTCTGCAACATGGCTGAAACCAAGCGCCCCGCCCACCAGTACGACGAAAGCAAAATCAAGACGCTGTCCTCGCTCGAGCATATCCGGCTCCGAACCGGCATGTATATCGGCCGGCTGGGCAACGGATCCCATTACGACGACGGCTGCTACATCCTCCTCAAGGAGGTCATCGACAACGCCGTGGATGAGTTCATCATGGGCTACGGCCGGCAGATCGACCTCGACATCGAGGGGCCGCGTGTTCGGGTGCGTGACTACGGACGCGGCATCCCCCTGGGCAAGGTGGTGGACTGCGTCTCCACCATCAACACCGGCGCCAAGTACAACGATGACGTGTTCCAGTTCAGCGTGGGTCTGAACGGCGTCGGCGCCAAGGCTGTCAATGCGCTCTCCCGTCATTTCGTGGTGCGCAGTCACCGCGGCGGGGAATTCGTGGAGGCCGTCTTCCGTCAGGGCCGGCTGGTCCGCGAGCACAAGGGACGTGACCCCCACGCGGCCGACGGCACTTTCGTGGAGTTTGAACCGGATCCGGAGACCTTCAAGGACTGGTCGTTCCGGCTGGAACACATTGAGCGCCGCCTGCGGCATTACAGTTACCTCAACACCGGCCTGAAGCTGGTCCTTCGCTGGAACGGCGAGCAGCCCCGGGTGTTCCTGTCCCGCAACGGGCTGATGGACCTGGTGATGGAGGAACTGGCCAGCGACGGCAGCGAACCGCTCTACCCGCCCCTGCATTACACGTCCCGGACGCTCGAGTTCTGCTTCACCCACAGCAACAGCCGGTACGGCGAAACCGTCTATTCCTTCGTCAACGGACAGTACACCAGCGACGGAGGAACCCATTTGAGCGCCTTTCGCGAAGGGTTGCTCAAGGCGGTCAATGAGTTTGCCAATGTCCGGTTCGAAGCCGAGGACGTGCGTGAATCCCTGGTGGGCGCCGTGGCCGTGCGGCTGAAAGATCCGGTGTTTGAATCCCAAACCAAGAACAAACTCGGCAACACCGAGATCCGGGCCGAACTGGTCAACAAGGTACGAGAGGAACTGCTGCACTTTTTCCAGCGCAACCGCACCATCGCCGAGACCCTCCTGGCCAAGGTGCGCGACACCCAGCAGCTGCGCAGGGAACTCCAGCAGGTCAAAAAACTGGCCCGCGAACGGGCCCGCGCCATCAGCCTCCGCATCCCCCAACTGAAGGATTGCCGGCGCCATTACGACAAACGAACCGGCAAGGGCACCGGCACCATGATCTTCCTCTGCGAGGGCCAGTCCGCCGCCGGTTCCATCACCAGTTGCCGCGATGTCGAGACCCAGGCCGTCTTCGTGCTCAAGGGCAAACCCCTCAACGTCTGGGAACTGAAACGCGAGGTGATGTACAAAAACGACGAACTCTATAATCTCATGCAGGCCCTGAACATCGAAGACGGCCTCGAAGGTCTCCGCTACGAAAAGGTCATTCTCGCCACCGACGCCGACGTGGACGGCCTGCACATCCGCAATCTGATGATTGCCTACTTCTTCCGGTTCTTCGAGCCGCTGGTTCATGACGGCCACCTCTATGTGCTGGAAACGCCGCTCTTTCGGGTGCGAAACAAGGATCGCACCCTGTACTGCTACAGCGAGGCGGAACGTGATGCCGCCGTCCGTGAACTGGGCGGCAAACCCGAAATCACCCGCTTCAAGGGTCTGGGGGAAATCAGCCCCCGCGAGTTTGCCCGGTTCATCGGCCCGGACATGCGCCTGAGCCGCGTGGAATACGCTCCCCGACCGGAAGCCACTGCCATCCTTGACTTCTATCTCGGCCGGAACACCCCGGAACGCCGCGATTACATCATGGAACACCTGGTGGTCCCGGACTCCGAATGACGCCTCTTTGTCCCCCACTCACCTCGGGCCGGGGCAGTCCCCCTCCGGACGGCACCCGGACGCTTGCCCACCAGCGCCCGGATCTCTACGATTCGAACCCATGGACGGTAAAACCTGGGCCCTCTGGGGGCTCGTTCTCATCATGACAGGTTGCACAGCCACTTCCCACAAGGAGACGCTGAACAAACCGATCCGGTCGCTGAAGGAGGCACAAGCCCGGGCGGAACGGTTCGGTTCCGTGATTGCCGTGCCCGAGTTCGAAACCACGCCGGAGGCCATTCGTCAGCTGGTCGATCGGACCATCCGCACCGGCAACGCCGCCCTCGATGAAATGGCGCGCCTCGATCGGGACCGTCTGACCTTCGATGACACCGTCCGGGCCCTCGACGACCTCCATCACATGGTGGGCACCGCGGCCAACCGTCTGGCCTTCATCAAGGAAACCAGTCCCAACGCCGCCCTGCGCGAGGCCGCCACGGAAGCCCTCAAGACCTTGCAGGAATGGGCGGTCGGCATCGAATACCGCGAAGATGTCTATCAGGTCATCCGCGCCTACGCCGACACAAAACCCCAACTCTTCGGCGAGGATGCCAAACTGCTCGAGGAAACCCTGCGCGACTATCGGCGCGCGGGTCTCCACCTGCCCAGGGAACGCCGCGACCAGATCGAACAGTGGCGCAAGGAACTGGCCCGGCTGAGCACGGATTTCGACACCCACATCACCCGCGCCCAAAAGGCCCTGCGCTTTACCCGCAACCAGCTCGAAGGGGTACCGGAAAGCTTCCTGAACCAGCCGGGCATCCGCACCGGCCCGGATGAGTACACCATCCAGGTCAACGTCACCTGGCAATACCTCATGATCATGGAAAACGCCCGCCGGGAAGACGTGCGTCGTCAGGTCGAGACCGAGCGCTATCGCCTGGCCCGCGAAGAAAACGCTGCCCTGGTCGGTCAGATCCTGGCTCTCCGCGACCGCATCGCCAAGGCCCTCGGTTACGCCCACTGGGCCGACTACCAGATCGAACCGAAAATGGCCAAAACCGCGACGCGGGCACTCACCTTTCTCCAGGAGACCGCTGCGGCCCTGCAACCCAGGTTCGAGGAAGAGAAGGCGCTCTTTCAGGCCATGAAGGCCCGCGATACCGGAGATCCACAGGCTCAACTCCACATCTGGGACTGGCGTTACTACGCGAACCAACTGAAGAAGGAACGTTACCAGGTGGATGCCGAACAGCTGCGCGTTTATTTCCCCTACCAGCGGGTCCTCGAGGGGATGTTCAGGATCTACGAGCGGATTTTCGAGCTGCGGTTTGATCCCATCGAGCCGCCGTGGCGCTGGGTGCCGGAGATCCAGTTGTACGCCGTCAGTGACGCCGTCACGGGCGAGCCGTTGGGGCTTTTCTACCTCGACATGTTTCCCCGCGAGGGCAAGTTCAACCACTTTGCCCAGTTCGGCCTGATTGAGGGGAAGCTACTGCCCGACGGCCGGTACCAGCGGCCCACCGTGGCGCTGGTGTGCAACTTTCCGCCGCCCCGGCCGGATCGTCCCTCGCTGCTGTCCCATGCCGAGGTCGAAACCCTTTTCCACGAATTCGGCCATGCCATGCATTCCATCCTGACCCGCGCCAAGTACAGTCGCTTCGCCGGCACGAGCGTGCCACGGGACTTTGTGGAAGCCCCGTCCCAGATGCTGGAAAACTGGGTGTGGGACAAGACCGTCCTGGACAGCTTCGCCGGTGATTATCGGGATCCCTCCCGCAAAATTCCCCGGGAAATCCTGCAAAAACTCAAGGACGCCAAAAAATCCAGCATCGCCCATTTCTACCGCCGCCAGTTTTCGTTTGGCATCATGGACCTGGTGCTGCACACCCGCATCAACGAAGAAAACGCCGCGGAAGCCATCCCCCTTGCCAACCGCGTGCTGGGCGAGGTCTTTTATCCCATGCCCGAGGACACCACGTTCATCACCTACTTCGGACACTTCACGGGTTACGACGCCGGATACTACGGATACGCCTGGGCGGACGTCATCGCGGCGGACATGGCCACGGTGTTCGAACAGGCGCCGGAAGGTTACCTGGACGTTTCAGCCGGCCGGCGATTGCGACGGGAAATCTACGAACCGGGTGATTCCCGCGACGTGAACCTGTCGGTGGAGAGATTCCTGGGTCGCCCCGTGCGTCGCGAGCCGTTCCTGCGGGAACTGGGGATCCTGACGGACACGGCATCCGCCGTTCGATGATTCAACCGGGCATCCCCGAACCTCTCCCAACCGGTGTTTGGATCGTCTGCAAGCCCGGTGGCGCGGCAACGTCCCCTGTGGCGTCAAAGTTCAAAAGGCCCGGGCTCATGCACCGATCCGGACAGGGCGTGGTTCACAAGGCCGGTTGCTCCGGCTCCTCCGCTACCTTCCGCAGTTCCAGCCACCGCGTCCAGAGATTGAGATCCACGTAAAGCTCGAGAAACACGCGGGGCCGGATTTCATACATCCCCGCCATGAGCCAGCGCCGTCCCGAACGATCGTCCCATCGAACATCCCATTCCGCAGCCGACACAATCACGGGTGCCACCGGATCTTCCGGAAACCGGTCATACCAGCCCACGCGTTCAAACGCCCGCCAATACCAGGGCAGCGGCCAGTATTCATGTCGCGGCGCAGCCACCTGAATCAGCATGCGCGTCCCATCCGGATGCACCATCGCCAGCTCCTTGACGCGATCCACCAGCCGTAGCACATCCGGCACGGTCTGGGCGTATACATAAGGGTTCCGCCAGTCCGAGTGCCGGACGAAGTTTGCCTGCACACACTGCCAGCCCATGTGCAACGCCCCCACCACGCCAACCGCGACCATCATGCCCCTGGCAACCGGATGCGACAGCCACCGCCAGAGCAAGACCGCACCGGCACCAGCCAACAACACGTACCCGTGCCAAAACCCAACCAGGCACCAGGGCGTCTTGTAGGGAATGGCCGAGTAAAAGACGGTCAACAGGATGGTGTAAACCGTCAGGCACCGCAACCACCCACGCTGGATCTCCCCCAACCCTCTGCCCCGCCAGGCCGCCCACATCGCCACCAGCGCCAACCCAAACACCCACGCCTCCGTCCACACCCATCCCCGGGGCCGTTGAAACCACAGGAGCCGTTCCAGATAAAAGTACCACGGATGAATGTGTGGCGAGTCCCCCGTGGCGCGCCTCAGCCAGGGCAGATACGACAACAGGGAGTCAACCGGGCCCCGGGGATGGGTGAAAAACGAGCTGTAAAACGTGACCGAAACCAGCCCGGCAACCAGCACGGCCACTCCCAGGTGCGACAGGGACACCGTTTCCCGAAGCTGGGACCAACCCTGTTGGCCCCATTCCCATCGGGCCACAATACCGATGGCCAGCACCATGGCCGCCAGCGGGAGAACAAAAGTCTCCTTGGTCGCGTGCATGAAGCCAACGGCCACCCCGGCCGTCACCGCCCAAAGAACCCGTCGGGTGCAACCGTACTCCCAAACCGCCAGAGCAAGGAGCAGCGTGAAGAGGGCCAACAACATCTCGTGGATGAAATTCCGGCTGTAAAACACCAGGGCCGGTGAGATGGCGGTCCACAAGGCCGCCATCACGGTGGCCGGTCCGCCCATGGCCTGCCGGAGCGGCCACAAAAGGGCAATCAACGCCACACCCGCCAGGGCCGGCGTCAGCCGCAATGTGACCTCGTCCAGCTCCACGAAGCTTGCGATACCGCGGAGCCGGATCGGAATCAGCGAGAGGTAATAAAGGGTGGGCCCGTGATGCTCGTCAGGGTCGTAACGGTACGACTCGGAGCCCCAAGCAGCCGCCTGTCGGATGGCGTTGACCGCCTCGTCGTTGTGCATGGGCCGGAGGTCCAGGCGGGTGCATCGAATCCCCAGGCCCACCAGGACGACCAACACGAAGGCCCATGCCCCGACACGGGTCATGAAGCCGGAAGGGCATACACCTCGATTTCCTGCCAGCAGTTCAGCGCGCTCTGACTGCTGCCGCGGGTGTAACACCGCACGTACCGGGCCGTCACGCCCTTACCGTCCACGATCTTCCCCTCGTGCGTTTCAAAGTATTCGCGGTCGGTGCCCACGCCCTGGCCGGAGGTGTTGTCCGTATCGTTGTTGAAGAGGGTAATCACACCCTCCTTGAATTCCGGATCGTTCGACACCTGCACGATCACATCGTGGAACACCTGGATGTACCGGTGGTCGTGCCACATCACGATCGCGTAGATCCGGTAAGGCTGGCCCAGATCCACCTGCACCCACTGGGTGCCGCGCCGAAACTCCACCGTGTCATAGTCAAAGGCTTCCTTCCTGCCGTCGGTGATCTGGCTCAGTTCACCCGTGAAAGGTTGAACACTGGCGGTGACGGGCTTGCCGAGGGCCACGTTGGTGACCCCCTTCGGCACATAAAACGGCGGCCGCGGTTTGTCGGACAACGGTTCGATGTTTGGCCCGCTGGGGAGGTCCTCCGGTGTACCCTTGAGAGTGGGTGCAGGCAGTTTCAGTTCGAGCGGGACCTTTTCCTGAGCCCGCCCGGGCGCCGGACCCAGGACGCCCCACACCAGTGCCAGGCAAATTGCCGTGCTCAGAGCTTTCACAACTCGTCGTTCAGTCGTTGCCATGGTTTGATCCGTTTCGGTTCAGATTTCCTCCACAGTAACCGATCCTCTCGGTCGACGGAAGACCAAAGCGGCCGGTCGCCTCGCAGGTTCGACGGCCGCGCGGTACCGGCTATTCAGGCCGCGTGGGCGGCCGGAGCAAGCGGCGGGTTCGAATTGGCGGCATGAAAACCGATGCGCCTCCTATCAACCTACGGGACGGACCGCCTCCGCCCCAAGCCCTCACGGCTCTTCTGCCGCGCGCGTGGATCGGATCATCAGTGCAAAGCAAAACCCCCGCCTTTTCCCGATGAGGCAATTCTGGCGAAGATTTGCGGGAAGAGCCCGCGATGTCCCGAGTGATGCACCATGACCGAGCAGGACAGGCACCGCCCCGGCTCCTTTGCATGGCACGGCCGGTCCCACATGAAAAAACCGCAATGCGCGGCCGGGCGTGCCGCAATCCACCAAACCCGGAATCCCGTGGACCATGTGCGCGGGCCCTGGCAACCTCACACCGGGAATGCGGCCCGGCTCTCCACCGCTCACTGCGGCATGGAACGATCCGCCTCCAGTGTGCCGGATAGCAGTCGAATGACCCTCCGTGCCGGAGCCCGCTTGCGCGGCGGGCCGCCGGATCCTATCGTGCGACGCATGAAGGCGCGGAGTTGCGTGCTGTGGCTTGCGGGTCTGTGTTGGGTCGGATCGCTGCCGGCCCAGGACCCGGCGGTGGAGGATCGCCTGACCCGGATCGAAGGGCAGATTCGGGATTTGCTGGCCGCGCAAGCCGAGATGCAGAAGCGGATGGCCGGCCTGGTCCGGGAATTGAGTGAACTGCGAGACCAGGTCCGGTCCGGAACCGGCGACTATGCCACGCAGGCGGATCTGCGCCGGCTGGCGGATGCCGTGCAGGAGGTGGACCGGAAACGGCGAGAGGATTACCAGAAGATTGCACAGGAAATCCAGCAGCTGGCCAAGGTCCTCAGCTCCGCCAACCCACCCACACGGACCAGCCCCCCTGCCCCGGAGGAGCGTACCAGCCGCCGGCGAAGCACCTCCCCCGATGCCGGGGGCCCGGTGGAAAAGGGCTACGAATACGTGGTGAAACCGGGCGACACCCTCCACGCCATCGTTCAGGCATATCGGGAACAGGGGGTCAATGTGACCGTGGCCCAGGTATTGAAGGCCAACCCGGGCTTAAATCCCAACCGCCTCCAGGTGGGTCAAAAAATCTTCATCCCGCTGCCCGCCGAATAGCCGCCGTTTCAGGCCACCGCCCCGCAGTCGCAGCCGAGCCGGCTGGCTGGATCCCGAAACTCCCAATGACTCCGCGCGATTCAGCGGGTATCTGGTCCGGCTTTCCCCGGTGTGCGGGCTGGAAGGGGCGCACCCTGTTGCGTCATCGCCGTTCGATCATTTCCCGGAACCGGGCGAACAGCGGGGTGGCATCATGCGGGCCCGGCGCAGCTTCGGGATGGTACTGCACCGAGAAGACCGGCTTGGTGCGGTGGCGCATGCCCTCCACGGTCTTGTCGTTGAGGTTGATCCGGTCCACCACCACCTCCGAGGGCAACGTGGCAGGGTCCACGGCGAACCCGTGATTCTGCGAGGTGATCTCCACACGCCCGGTCTCCAGGTCCTTGACCGGCTGATTGGCCCCGTGATGACCGAACTTCAGTTTGAAGGTCTTTCCGCCGAACGCCTGACCCAGGATCTGATGCCCCAGGCAGATGCCGAAGATGGGAATCCCGGTGCGGAGCAGCTCGGCCACCGCACGCACGGCGTACCCCAGTGCCGCCGGATCACCCGGGCCGTTGGACAGGAACACCCCGGCCGGCTTGTACCGCAGGACCTCCTCCGCCGGCGTATGCGCGGGGACCACCTGCACGGCAAACCCGTGTTGCCGGAGCTGGCGCAGGATGTTGTATTTCACGCCGAAATCGTAAGCCACGATCGGGATGTCAGCCGGCGGGAGTTCGGGCGTTCTCGCCCCGGGGTTGTGGTTCTCCAGGTGAAAGGGCCGGCTGAGTCGGTCCCCCTCATCCCAGCGAAACGGTTCCGGATGGGTCACCTCGCGGACGTAATCCACGCCAATCAATCCATGCCACGAACGGGCCCGGGCAATGGCCTCTTCATCGGAAACGTCCTCGGTGGAGATAAACCCGTTCAACGCACCGCGCACACGCAGCTTCTTGGTCAGGGCACGCGTATCCACACCCTGAATCCCGGGTATTCCGTGGGCTTCGAGGTATTCGGAGACGGTCCGGCGGGCGCGCCAGTTGGAAACGACCGGGGAAAGTTCCCGAACCACAAAACCCGCCACGTGCGGTCGCCAGGATTCCACGTCCTCGTCGTTGACGCCGTAATTGCCGATGTGGGGGTAGGTCATGGTGACGATCTGCCCCTTGTAGGACGGGTCGGTCAGGATTTCCTGGTAACCCGTCATGGCGGTGTTGAAGCAGACCTCCCCACAGGCGGACGCCCGTGCACCGAATCCGATGCCGTGGTAGACGGTGCCGTCTTCGAGGGCCAGTACGGCTTTCATCGCTTGGCTCATGGCAGCACGGTTTGTCCCATGAGGAACCGGTCCACCTCCCGCGCGCAGGCCCGGCCTTCGTTGATGGCCCAGACCACCAGACTCTGGCCGCGTCGCATGTCTCCCGCGGCAAACACGCGCGGTACGCTGGTTTGGAAGCGGCCGTATTCGGCTTTGACGTTGCCCCGCGGATCACGCTCCAACTCCAGCTGGTCCAGGATGGTGTCCTCCGGTCCCAGGAAACCCATGGCCAGCAGCACCAATTGGGCCGGCAGGGTCTGCTCCGTTCCGGGCACGGGCACGGGCGTGAACCGGCCCTGGGCATCCTTCTGCCAGTCCACCATCACGGTCCGCACGCCCTTGACATGGCCGGTTTCGTCGCCGAGGAACCGCACCACCGTGGTACGGTATCGACGCGGATCCTCGCCCTGAACGGCAGCCGCTTCTTCCTGACCATAGTCCACTCGGAAGATCCTGGGCCATTCGGGCCAGGGGTTGTTGGGGGCACGGGTCTCCGGCGGTTTGGGCAGGATCTCCAGCTGCAAGACACTGCGGCAACCCTGGCGCAGGGCGGTTGCCACACAGTCGGTCCCGGTATCACCACCTCCCACCACGATCACGTCACGACCCCTGGCATCAATGAAATCATGATCGGCTCCGCCGCCCAGGAGGCGTTTCGTGTTGGCCGTCAGGAACTCCATGGCAAAGTGGATGCCCTTGAGGTTCCTGCCCTCCACGGGCAGATCGCGCGGCTTGGTGGCCCCGCAACAAAGCACCACCGCGTCATATTCCTCCAGAAGCTTGCCCGCGGGGAGGTCGCGTCCCACCTCGCAGTTGGTGATGAAACGAATGCCCTCCTGCGCCAGCAAATCCACGCGCCTCTGAACGACCCGCTTGTCGAGTTTCATGTTCGGAATCCCATACATCAGCAGGCCGCCCACACGATCGGCACGCTCATACACCGTCACCCAGTGGCCGGCCCGGTTCAGTTGGTCGGCGCAGGAGAGCCCTGCGGGGCCGCTGCCCACGATGGCCACCTTTTTGCCGGTTCGTTTCTGGGGCGGGCGCGGTGTGATCCAGCCCGATTCCCACCCGCGGTCGGCGATGGCGCATTCGATGGCCTTGATCGTCACCGGCGGACGGATGATGCCCAGCACGCAGGCCCCCTCGCACGGAGCCGGACAGACGCGGCCGGTAAATTCCGGGAAATTGTTGGTCTTGTGCAGGCGTTCGAGCGCCTCCCGCCAGAGCCCGCGGTACACCAGGTCATTCCACTCCGGGATCAGGTTGTTGATGGGACAGCCCGAGGCCGCCCCGCCCAGGATCATGCCGGTGTGGCAGAAGGGCGTGCCGCAGTCCATGCACCGGGCCCCCTGCGCCCGCAAGGCCGCCTCGTCCATCGGCAGATGGAACTCGTCCCAGTTGCGGATCCTCTGCAAGGGCGGCAGTTCGGGGGGCAGTTCGCGCGCGTATTCCAGGAATCCAGTCGGCTTACCCATGGATGTGTCGCTTCAGAATGAGGGACAGGTCCCCAGCATCAACCGCCACCGATCCGGGCGGCGTCCTTGGTGTTTTCGATGAATGCCGCCATGATGGCTTCCTCGCCGCTGAGCCCGGCTTCGCGCACCTTGCGCATGGCGGCCAAAACCCGGGCGTAGTCCTTGGGCAGGACCTTGACGAATCGCGGCAGATAATCCTTCCACGATACCAGGATCGTGGCGGCCCGGCGGCTGCCGGTGTATTCCTCGTGCCGCTCGATCATGCGGCGCACCTCGGCAATCTCCTCCTCCTCTTCCAGCCGGCACAGCATCACCATGTCGAGGTTGCACCGGCGCGGGAAATCCCCGTCCAGGTCCAGGACATAGGCGATGCCGCCCGACATCCCGGCGGCGAAATTCTTGCCCGTCCGTCCCAGGATCACCACGCGGCCGCCGGTCATGTACTCGCAGCCGTGGTCGCCCACACCCTCCACCACGGCGCAGGCACCCGAGTTCCGGACGCAGAATCGCTCGCCGGCCACGCCACAGACGTAGGCCTCCCCGCTGGTGGCACCGTAGAGGGCCACGTTGCCGATGATGATGTTCTCTTCGGGCGCAAACGTGGACCCGCGCGGGGGCCGAACGATCAACTTGGCGCCGGACAATCCCTTGCCAAAGTAGTCGTTGGCGTCCCCCTCCAGCTCGAAGGTGATCCCCCGCGGCATGAAGGCGCCGAAACTCTGCCCGGCCGAGCCCTTGAAATGAATGCGGATGGTGTCCTCCGGCAGACCGGCCTCGCCATAGCGGCGGGTGACCTCGCTGCCGAGCATGGTGCCCACCACCCGGTGGCAGTTTCGGATGGGCAGCACGGCCCGGACCGGCTCGCCCCGTTCCAGAGCCGGTTCACACAGCCGCAGCAGGATCTGCCGATCCATCGTCTGATCCAGTCCGTGATCCTGCAGATCCTGGCAGAATCGCTTTACAAAGGGCGAGACCTCGGGCTGATAGAAGATGCTGGAGAAGTCGAGCCCGCGGGCCTTCCAGTGTTCGATGGCACGGTTGACGTCCAGTTTGTCGGTCCGCCCGATCATGTTGTTCAGGGTGCGGAAGCCGAGCTTGGCCATGAGCTCGCGCACTTCCATGGCGATGAAGCGCATGAAGTTCACCACGTGCTCCGGCTTGCCCATGAAGTGCTCCCGCAAGCGGGGATCCTGGGTGGCCACGCCCACCGGGCAGGTGTTTTTGTGGCAGACCCGCATCATGATGCAGCCCATCGAGACCAGCGCGGTGGTGGCAAACCCAAACTCCTCGGCCCCGAGAAGGGCTGCGATCACCACGTCCCGCCCGGTTTTGAGCTGCCCGTCCACCTCCACGGCAATCCGGCCGCGCAGGTTGTTCAGCAACAGCGTCTGGTGCGTCTCGGCCAGGCCGAGCTCCCAGGGAATGCCCGCATGCTTGATCGAGGTCAGCGGCGACGCACCGGTCCCGCCGTCGTGTCCACTGATGAGGACCACATCGGCATGAGCCTTGGCCACGCCCGCGGCAATGGTGCCCACACCCACCTCGGCCACCAGTTTCACACTGATCCGGGCCTCGTGATTGGCGTTCTTCAGGTCGTGGATCAGCTGTGCCAGATCCTCGATGGAGTAGATGTCATGGTGCGGCGGCGGGGAAATCAGTCCCACCCCGGGGGTGGAGTGCCGGGTCTTGGCAATCCACGGATACACCTTGTGCCCCGGCAACTGGCCGCCCTCACCGGGCTTGGCGCCCTGAGCCATCTTGATCTGGATCTCCTGCGCGTTGACCAGGTAGAGGCTCGTGACGCCGAACCGCCCGGAGGCGACCTGCTTGATGGCACTGTTCTTCGAGTCGCCGTTGGGCAACGGTTTGTACCGCTCGGGATCCTCGCCGCCCTCGCCCGTGTTGCTCTTGCCGCCAATGCGGTTCATGGCAATGGCCAGGGTCTCATGGGCCTCCTTGCTGATCGAACCGTAGCTCATGGCGCCCGACTTGAACCGGCGCATGATGCTCTCGATGGGTTCGACCTCCTCGAGCGGAATGGGCTTGGGCGCGAATTTGAGTTCAAACAACCCGCGCAACGTGCAGAGGTTCCGTGCCTGTTCGTCCACCGCGCGCGAATACTCCTTGAAGGCCTGGTAGTCGTTGTTGCGCACGGCCTGCTGGAGTTTGTGAATCGTGACGGGGTTGAACAGGTGGAATTCACCGTCCGCACGCCACTGATACTGCCCGCCCGGATCCAGGGCCATCGTACCGTCCCCCCGGTCCACAAACGCGGCCTGATGCCGGAGGAGCGTCTCACGCGCCACCTCCTCCAGACCGATCCCCTCAATCCGCGACGGGGTCCAGGTGAAGTACTTGTCCACGAACTTGCGGTTCAATCCGATGGCCTCGAAGATCTGCGCGCCGCGATAGCTCTGGAGCGTGGAGATCCCCATCTTGGAGGCGACCTTGAGGATCCCCTTGACGACCGCCTTCACGTAGTTCTTCCGCGCCTTCTCCCGGTCCACCTGGAGCAGCCCGGCGTCCAGGAGCTTGTCCAGAGTGTCCAGGGCCAGGTACGGGTTGATGGCGCTGGCCCCGTAGCCCACCAGCAGCGCAAAATGATGCACCTCCCGGGGTTCGCCGGATTCCAGTACCAGACTGCACAGGGTGCGCCGGCCCTGCCGGATCAGGTGGTGATGCAGCCCCGAGATGGCCAGCAGCGCCGGGATGGGCGCCCATTCGGCGTTGAGGCCGCGATCGGACAGGATGAGAGTGTTGGCACCGTCAAGAATGGCCTCGTCGGCCTTGCGGTATAGATCTTCCAGCGCCTGTTCCAATCCCCGGGCCCCTTCGGCCGCGGGAAAGAGAATCGGGATTGTCACCGCGCGGAAGCCCGGGCGCTGCACATTCTTGATCTGCGCCAGCTCCTCGTTGGTGAGGATGGGCCCTTCCAACTTGATGAAACGGCAGCTCTCGGGGGTGGGCTCCAGCAGGTTGCCCTCCCGGCCGAGGGCCGTTTCCGTTGAGGTCACAATGGCCTCCCGCAGGTAGTCGATCGGCGGGTTGGTGACCTGGGCAAATAGCTGCTTGAAGTAGTTGTAGAGCAGCTGGGGTTTGTTGGACAGCACCGCCAGCGGCGTGTCATTGCCCATGGAACCAACGGGTTCGACGCCATCGGTGGCCATGGGCACCAGAATCATGCGCTCGTCCTCAAAGGTGTAACCGAACGCGCGTTGCAACCGTACCAGCTCGGGCTCGGGTGGCCGCGCCGGGGCGGGTGCCTCCGGCAGGTCATCCAGTTGAAGCACGTATCGGTCCAGCCACTCGCGATAGGGCTTTTCCGTGGCAATGGAATGCTTGAGTTCCTCATCCGCCACGATCCGACCTTGCTCCGTGTCCACCAGCAACATGCGGCCCGGCTGGAGCCGGCCCTTGTACTCAATCCTCTCGGCCGGCACATCCAGCACCCCCACCTCGGAAGCCAGGATCACCAGGTCGTCCTTGGTCACGTAGTATCGCGAGGGCCGCAAGCCGTTGCGGTCCAGAACGGCCCCAATGCGGATGCCATCGGTGAAGGAAACCGAGGCCGGTCCGTCCCACGGTTCCATCAGGAAGCGGTGGAACTCGTAGAAAGCCCGCTTCTCCGGGCTCATGAAGGGGTCGTGCTGCCAGGGCTCCGGGATCATCATCATCACCGCATGGGGCAGGCTCCGCCCGGCCAACACCAACAGCTCCAGGCAGTTGTCGAACATGGCGGAGTCGCTACCGTCCGGCGCAATCACCGGCAGGACCTTGCGCAAATCATCGCCGAAAACCTGCGACCGGAACAGCGCCTCACGGGCATGCAGCCAGTTGATGTTGCCCCGGAGCGTATTGATCTCGCCGTTGTGAGCGATGTAACGGTACGGATGCGCCCGATCCCAACTCGGAAACGTGTTGGTGCTGAACCGGGAGTGAACCAGCGCCAGGGCACTGGACATGGACGGATCGCTCAGCTCCGGGAAATAGGTTCGGAGCTGCTCCGCCGTCAGCATCCCCTTGTACACCAGGGTGCGATGTGAAAGAGAGCAGACGTAAAACCACCGCCCCCACGGTTCACCGCCGTAACGGATCCTCTTCTCCGCCACCCGCCGAACCACGTAGAGCTTGCGCTCGAACGCCTGGTCATCCTTCAACGCCGACGGCCGCCCGATGAAGACCTGGCGCATGTAAGGCTCAGACGCCCGCGCCGTGGCCCCGAGGTTCCCATTATTGGTCGGGACATCTCGCCAACCCAGGAACTCCAATCCCTCCTCCTCCACCACGCGGACAAAGGCGGCTTCACACCGCTGGCGATCCTCCCGGTTGGGCGGCAGGAACACCAGGCCACAGCCGTACTGCTTTTCCCCCGGCAATCGCAAGCCCACTTCGTCACAGGCCTGCTGCAGAAATTCATGGGGCATTTGCAACAGGATGCCCGCGCCGTCGCCGGTGTTGTTTTCGCAGCCGCAGGCGCCCCGATGCCGCAGGTTTTCCAGAATGGTCAGCGCGTCCGTGACAATGTTGTGGGATTTCTTACCCTTGACATGGACAACAAACCCGACCCCGCACGCTTCGTGTTCGAAACGTGGATCGTAAAGACCCTGTGCCTGCGGGTACCCGGGTGGGCGAACCGCCTGCGAACCATGATGTTCCTGCGACATGTCTCCAGCGCTCATTCGGTACACTTCCAGCCCGTTCCGACACTCCGTACGTCGGCGGGTCGTGCGTATTTAATACGAAAAACCCTCGCCTGCAACCGGTTTGTTGGACAAATTCGCCACGGCCTTGACCGCTTCCCGGGCCCACAGCCCCGGATGATCCAGGGTCCCCGTCATCCCACCCTCATGCATCCCTCCACACAAGCCCCCGAAACGCCCTCCCAGCCGTCTCAAGCATCATTCTCGACGGGTCCCCCGGGTTGGCGAAAGCTCGGACAAACAGCCGCCCCCGGCATTTCCCCTCCCAATGGAATTTTGACAAGCCAACCAGCTTCACCGAGAGGGCGCCCGGGACAACCGGATCCGCGAGCCCTTAGCGTCCACCGGCCGGACGAAGCTCCACCTCCACAATCTCGGTGAACGAAACGGGGATCTCCTCCACCGCCGCCCCCTTCTGCACCTCCACGTGCATGTCCGTCGCCGTAATACGGGTGATGCGATTGACCACGTATTGCTGTTTCGCGGTTTTCAGAATCATCACCTGGCTTTTGTCCCGCCGGACCATGCCAAAGAAGGAACTGAAGCGCGTCTCGAAGAAGCGGCGGTTGAAGGCGTATTCGCCACGCTTGAATATGGTGGGCTCGGCCGGTTTGGTCGCAGCCGGTGCGGGGGTTTCTTGGGCCAGATGCAGCCCCGCGCCGACAACCGGTGCGGCCGCACCCGCTCCCGCAGCCACCTCCGCCGCGGCACCAACCTGCTCCTCCTCCTTGGGAATCCGCGTGGGTAGGGCGAGGAAAATGATCTGCGGGATCACCGGAACAATCGCCGCCAATCCTACAACCATGGCCAGCGGCCGGGCACGGTACACGGCGATCTCGTAGGCCGAATACAAGTTGGCCGCGTACAACCCGAAAAGGATCAGTAATCCAATCGAGGATCCGGCAAGCCCGGCCCAAAAAGCCGGGTTCTCGGGCCTGGACAGCCTCCCTTCCACGGGCCGGGGCTTGGGCAACGGTGGCCGGGCCTGCTCCTCGGACTGGTCTTCTTCGATGATGTAAATTTCCACGAACTGGGCCAGCTTCTTGTCCTTGGCCAGTTCTCGAAGGCTTTCCTGGGTAAACCGGTCCCAGGCGATGCGGCTGGAGTATTGCCCGCCCGGACCCCGGATTACCACGCCACGCTCATTGGGCGAAACCGGATCCCCCTCCACGGTGGTGCCATCCGTCAACCGGTAAACCGCCCCCCAACCGACCCCGGCCCACAACAAGGCCACCAGCGCAACCAACGTCGTGATCCCTAGCCTTTGCACGATCCCACCGGATAGCGCAAACCCCCGGTCCCACGCAAAGGAAAATCAGCGACACCCTGAACAGCCTGAATCCTTAGCCAGCAATTGGGGCGGGGGTGCAAACGATGTTTTCGAATCGGAGGAGTCTCTAAACGAGATCTGGGAGGGCTCTGGGGCCCATCGGGGAGGGGTCGTCCGGGCGCCGGAAGGGCCGCAGGGCCGTGCCAGGGTGGTTTTTTCCCAAATGCGGGCACGCTCCGCCCTGGCCGCCAGGGGCGGTCGGCGCGCGCGGGGTTCGTGCCGTTGGCTCCAGTTTAGCCGGAGGGCACCGCCGCTTCCGCCGCCCCGGCCCGCCACCAGCGCGCTTGCCACTGGTGCCACCAGTCCAGCCAGCTGACC
>NZ_JAAKYA010000043.1 GCF_011044775.1 Limisphaera ngatamarikiensis
GCCCCAATCAGAGGGCGCCCTTGCGAGCTCCGACAGGCTGGGAGGGACCGCGTCCTCGCGGTCCGCAAGAATATCGGGCACAGGGGACTGTGCCTCCCACAAGGTCCCACGGGAGGGACGGCGTCCCCGCCGTCCGCAAGGAAAGCAGACCCCGGGGGCCCGCGCCGAACCAGCGGCCCTTGGAAACGGTGCCGTCGCGGCGCGGCGACCATGCGGCCGGGCGCTGGCCGATGCTCAAATCGAAGGCCCCCAGGGTGAGGCTGTAAATGAGGTTGCCGACCGCGCGCAGGGCCTGTTCGGGCCGCTCCAGCCGGCCCATGACGCGGCGGAGCATGCCGTCCAGCTCAGTCGTGTTGGCAATGATGCGCATCAGGTTGGGAATGTGCCTTCCATTACCAAATCAGAGTGCCAGGCTTCCAATTGTAGTGGAAGACAGCTTCTATTTCCTCTTCGGTGAGCGGCCGGCCGCGATCGAGCGCGCGGCGGAGGAGTTCAATCCCCAAATGGGGATACTCAAATGCGCCAAAGCCTGGGCCGGGGGCACCAGGCCACCGGGCGACATATTGTATCAGCAAGTCCCAATACTCGTTCTCTGGGTCATTTTTCATAAACCGAGAAGGCTGCGGACAAAGCTGGTAACATTTGGGAAGGCGCTGTAAAATGCGGGGGCACCGTCGACCACAGCCGGGTGGTCATGTGCGAAGGCCCCCAGGGTGAGGCTGTAAATGAGGTTGCCGACCGCGCGCAGGGCCTGTTCGGGCTGCTCAAGCCGGCCTATGACGCGGCGGAGCATGCCGTCCAGCTCAGTCGTGTTGGCAATGATGCGCATCAGGTTGGGAATGTGCCTTCCATTACCAAATCAGAGTGCCAGGCTTCCAATTGTAGTGGAAGACAGCTTCTATTTCCTCTTCGGTGAGCGGCCGGCCGCGATCGAGCGCGCGGCGGAGGAGTTCAATCCCCAAATGGGGATACTCAAATGCGCCAAAGCCTGGGCCGGGGGCACCAGGCCACCGGGCGACATATTGTATCAGCAAGTCCCAATACTCGTTCTCTGGGTCATTTTTCATAAACCGAGAAGGCTGCGGACAAAGCTGGTAACATTTGGGAAGGCGCTGTAAAATGCGGGGGCACCGTCGACCACAGCCGGGTGGTCATGTGCGAAGGCCCCCAGGGTGAGGCTGTAAATGAGGTTACCGACCGCGCGCAGGGCCTGTTCGGGCTGTTCGAGCCGTCCAATGACGCGGCGGAGCATGCCGTCCAGTTCGCTCGTGTTGGCAATGACGCGGATCAAGTTTGGATTCTGCCCTTTTACAAGATCAGGGTTAGGTCGTCAGGCTTCCAATCTTCTGGGAAGACGGCATCGACCTCCTCTTGGGTGAGCGGTCGGCCGCGCTCAATGGCACGCCGCAGGAGTTCAACCCCCAAATCGGGGTACTCACAACCATAAAACCCAGGTGTTGGGCTGTTGGGCCAGAGGATGGCATACCGTATCAGCAATTCCCAGTATTCATCAATTGCAGCTTTCATGGGCCAATCAGATTGCGGACGTAGCCGGTAACGTTTGGGAAAGCTTTGTAAAAGACCGGATCGCCATCGATTACAGCCCGGAAGGCATGAGCGAAGGCCTCGTGGGCATCCATACCGGGACGTGCCCAATACCTTGGGCGGCGGGCGCCCTGGACGCGGCCTCTGGTCAACGCCGCCACCATGCCAACAAATTCGGCTCGCGGATCATCCTCGTCAAGGTTTGTGGCAATGGGTCGGTGCCGCGATTCCCGGATTCCGGCGGTTGACCGCTCCTGACAGGTGAACGGCCTTTGGGGCCCCCATTTGCAGACCGCCGGGATCCGACCCTCAGCGGGATCGTGGCGCATGGATTGCGCGGTCACCACTTCGTCCTCGACAATTCCGGCAGGGAAGCAACCATCCAGGACCCGAAACGGCGATTTGGGTGTATCGCTACAGGTTGGCACGCCCGAGCAGGGCACGAGGCTGGATCCCATGAACCCCGGTAGCATTGTTCGGTGTCGCAACCGCGAGTGGGTGCTGCTGCCCGCAGCCACTGACGATGTCTTTGTGCTCCGGCCCCTGACCGGGACGCCGGACGACGTTGTCCATGTGCACCGGGGCCTTGCGAACCACGTCGGCTACACTCTGCCCTTCGAGCGCGTGACACCCGCCTGGTTTCCCATGCCGGCGGCCGACGACGTCGCCGACGCGGCGAGCACTTATCTCCTCTGGCAGGCGGCGCGGCTGGTGCTGCGGGAGGGAGCGGCACCGTTTCGCTCGCTCGGGCGCATCTCCATCAGGCCGCGGACCTACCAGTTCGTGCCGCTCCTCATGGCCCTGCGGCTCAATCCCGTCCGGCTCTTCATCGCCGACGATGTCGGTGTGGGCAAGACCATCGAGGCGCTGCTCATCGCGCGGGAGTTGCTGGACCGCGGCGAGATCCGGCGCTTCTGCGTGCTCTGCCCGCCGTATCTTTGCGAACAGTGGGCCCGGGAACTGACGGAAAAATTCAATCTCGAACCCGTTGTGATCCGCTCGGGCACCGTGGGCCAGCTCGAGCGCGAGACCCCGCCCGGCAAGAGTATTTACGAGCATTTCCCTGTCCAGGTGGCGAGCATCGACTTCGTGAAGACCGACCGCAACCGCCACCAGTTCCTCCAGTTTTGTCCGGAACTCGTGATTGTCGACGAGGTGCACGGCGCCGCGGCAGCCCTGGGCGCGCGCCAACAGGAACGGCACGCGCTCTTGCGCGAGCTGGCAAAGAAACCGGATCGGCACCTGATTCTGCTGACCGCCACACCGCACAGCGGCATCGAGGATGCCTTCCGATCGCTTCTCGGCCTTTTGCGCCCGGAGTTTGCCGAATGGAACGTCGGCCAGTTGACCGAGCCCCAACGCATTGAGCTCGCCCGCCATTTCGTCCAGCGCACCCGTCGCGACATCGAGCAAAGCTGGGAGGCTGAGACCTGCTTCCCGAAGCGGGAAGCCGCGGACGAGACCTACGAACTCTCGGGCACGTATCGCGAACTTTTCGAGCGCACCTGCGCGTTTTGCTCGGAAATTGTGCGCACTGGCGAGGGCCTGGAGGAGCGCAAACGCCGGGTGCGTTACTGGGGTGCGCTGGCGCTCCTGCGCTGTGTGATGTCCAGCCCGGCTGCGGCGCAGGCGGCGCTGGCCAGGCGGGATGGCCCGCCCGGCCAGGCGCCGGCGTCGGACGAAGCGCCCGAGTTCCAATCCTTCGTCTTCGAGTCGACCGAGGATCGTACCGAGGATGAGGCGCCCACCCCGGCAGTCGGAGCGGTGGAGGATGTCCTGGCCGGAGAAGACCGCCGGAAACTGAGGGAGCTGGCCCGCCTGGCCGGGCGACTGCACGGCACCAGCGAAGACACCAAACTTCAGCGCGCGATCGAGGTCGTCGAGCGCCTGGTTACAGAGGGCTACCATCCCATTGTCTGGTGCCGTTACATCGCCACCGCCGAGTACGTCGCACAGCACCTGCATCAGCGGCTTGGCGAGGACGTGCAGGTCGTCTGTGTGACCGGCCGCATGGGCGATGAAGAGCGGGAGGCCAGGATCGCGGAGATCGAAGCCGACCGCCCCCGCGTGCTCGTTGCGACCGATTGCCTCTCCGAGGGCGTCAACCTTCAGGAGAAGTTCACGGCCGTCTTCCACTACGACCTCCCCTGGAACCCCAACCGCCTCGAGCAACGCGAGGGGCGGGTGGACCGCTACGGCCAGCCCGCCCGGACGGTCAGGGCGATCCGGTTCTTCGGACGCGATAATCCGGTGGACGGCGTGGTGATCGAGGTTCTGCTGGACAAGGCGCGAGAGATCCACCGCACACTGGGCACACACGTGCCCGTGCCGGAAGAGAGCGAAAGCGTCATGCAGGCCGTGCTGGAAGCGCTTTTCCTGCGGGGCGGGGGGCGGGGAGCTGGCCAGCAGCTGGCCCTCAACCTCGGGATCCCGCAGATGGCCGAACTTCACCGCCGGTGGGAGCGGGACGTGGAGCGCGAGCGGCTCAACCGCACCCGCTTCGCCCAGCGTGCCCTCAAGCCCGAGGAAGTCCGGCGCGAACTCGAGGCCACCGATGCGGTGCTGGGCGATCCCATGGCCGTGCGCGAGTTCGTGCTCACCGCGGCTCAGCGAATCGGTCTGCCGGTGGCGCAAGACCCCAAACGGGCCGGCATCTATCGCATAACCCTCGACCCGTCGGTGCTCGCGACCCTTCCGGACGTTATCCGCCTATCCCTCGCCCGCGGCTCGCCGCTCGCCACTCGCCAGTCGCCGAAACCATGGCTCATCAGCTTCGACTCGCCCACACCCGAGGGCGCCGAATACCTCGGGCGCAATCACCGGTTTGTCGCGGCGCTCGCACATTTTCTCTTCGAAGAGGCGCTGAGCCGACGCGACAAGGCCACCGTCTCGCGCTGCGGCGCCGTGCGCACGCGGGCCGTCCAGGTGCTGACCACGCTCCTTTTGCTGCGCGTGCGTTACCTCGTCGAACAGCCGCAGGTTCGGTCGCCTTTATTGTCCGAGGAGGTGCTGGTCGTGGGCTTCGCGGGTGCCCGGCCGGAGAACGCGCAGTGGCTGGACACCAGTGAGGCGCTCCGGCTGCTGGCCGGGGCCAAACCCGACGCCAACCTCTCGAAGGCCGAGAAGCAGGAGCTGGTCCGGCGAGCGCTCGGTCAGATAGGCGAGTGGCGAGCGGCGAGCGGCGAGCAGGGGAGTGGCGAGTGGGGGGAGGGCCATCCATTGCAGAGCGCCATTCGAAAGCGCATCCAGGAGCGCGCAAAAGAGTTGGAAGAGAGCCACAAGCGGATCCGGCAGGCGGTGTCGCTGCGGGTGCGCGGGCTTGACGTGAAGCCGCAGTTTCCTCCCGATCTCCTGGGACTCCTCGTGCTGCAACCGTTGGTGCTGCCATGAGCGTCTTTCCGTCCATACGCATCGAAGGCGGCCTGCTCGGGCCGGATATTCTGGAACAGCTCCTGGCGGGCGATCTTCCGGGCCAAAAGCCGCGGGATTTCGGGCTCGACGGCAAGCGAGGCCTTACCGATGAAATTGCGGCTGTCTTCGCGGATGCGCGCGCCCAGTGGGAGGTGTTCCAGCGACGGCTGGAGCGGCTGCCCGCCGATGATCCGGCGACATCGGTCACGCGCGATGCCTGGATGATTCCGTTCCTCAGCCTGCTCGGTTACGAGCTTCGGTACAACCCGCGGGCCTACGAGGTGGACGGCCTCACCTTCGCCATCTCCCATCGCGCAGGTGAAGCGGAGGACGCGCCGCCCGTGCACATCGTCGGCGCACGGCAGGAGCTGGGCCGTCTGGCACCCACCGGGCGGCCGCGGCTGGCCCCTCACTCCCTCCTGCAGGAATTCCTGAACCGCAGCGAACAGCTCTGGGGTATCGTCACCAACGGCCTCATTCTGCGTCTGCTCCGCGACTGCACCTACGTGCGCCGCCAGGCCTACGTGGAGTTCGACCTGCAGCGGATTTTCGAGGAGCAGCGGTTCAACGACTTTGCCGTGCTCTACCGCCTGCTCCACAGAAGCCGCCTGCCACGCTCCGTGGCGGACGCGAAGGATTGCCTGCTCGAGCGGTATCACCAGCACGCTCTGGAGCAGGGCGGTCGGGTGCGGGAGCACCTGCGCGACGGCGTTGAGGCGTGCATCAAGCGCCTGGGGAACGGCTTCCTCGCGCACCCTGCCAACCAGGCGCTGAGGCAGCGGGTGATGGTGGCGAATGGCGAATGGCGAATGGCGAATGGCGAGTGGCGAATGGCGAATGGCGAATGGCGAGCGGCGAGCGGGGAGCCGCGGCCATTGTCGCCGGGGGAGTTCTACCACCAACTGCTGCGCCTGGTGTACCGGCTCCTTTTTCTCCTGGTCTCCGAGGATCGCGGGCTGATCAGCACCAAGGCGCTCTACCGCGAACACTACGGCGTCGCCCGGCTGCGGCGGCTGGTCGATCGGCGCAGCGCCTACACCGAGCACGACGATATCTGGTGCAGCCTGAGGGTGCTCTGGAAGGTGCTTTCCGACGAGAAATGCGCTGCGCTCTTGGGTGCACCACCGCTCAACGGCGAACTGTTCGAGCCGTTGGACCTGGACGACTACACGATCACCAACCGCGACTTCCTCGAGGCGTTCTGGCACCTCGCGTATTACCGCGAATCGCCCTCCGCGCCGCCGCGCCGGGTCAATTACGCCGCCCTTGACGTGGAAGAACTCGGCTCGGTTTACGAGAGCCTGCTCGACTATCACCCGCAGATTTTGGCGAATGGCGAATGGCGAATAGCGAATGGCGAAGGGGAAGGGGCGAGTGGCGAATGGGGAGTGGCGAATGGCGAAGGGGAAGGGGCGAGTGGCGAATGGCGAGTGGCGAGTGGCGTCAGGTTCGACCTGGTCTTCGGCTCGGAGCGCAAGAGCACCGGTTCCTACTACACGCCACCGGAACTCGTCGCGGAACTCGTCCGATCCGCCCTGGACCCGGTGATTGCCGAACGGCTCGCAGAAGCCAGGCGAATGGCGAATGGGGAGCAGCGAATGGCGAATGGTGGATGGCGAATGGCGAATGGTGAATGGCGAATGGCGAATGGCGAGTGGCGAATGGTTCCAAAGGCGATCCAAATGAGGTTCACCCATGAAGTCTTTCCAAGATTATCGCGACCTGGAAGTTTGGAAACTGGCCATGGCCATTGCGCAGGAAGTCTACCGGCTCACGCAGGACTTCCCACGGGACGAGCTCTACGGCCTGACCAGCCAGATGCGACGGGCAGCGGTCTCGATTCCGGCGAACATCGCCGAGGGTTGGGGGCGCCGCTACACAGCGGAGTTCATTCAGTTCCTCCGTCAGGCCAACGGGAGCCGGACAGAATTGGAGACACTGCTCATCCTCAGCTCGGAAATCCACCTGTGTCCGCCCGAAGCGGCTCAGCCGATCCTCGACAATCTCCAGGTGATCGGCAAGCAACTGAACAGCTTGGAACGCAGCCTCCAACGGAAGAAGAACTCGCCCTAGCCTGGTCCCGCACCCCATTCGCCATTCGCTATTCGCTATTCGCCGAGCACGCCCTCCTCTCCCTCCGCATCCTCGACCCCGCCTGCGGCTCCGGCCACTTCCTCCTCGCCGCCGCCCGCCGGCTCGGCAAGGAACTGGCAAGAATCCGAACCGGTGAAGACGAACCCGCACCCGAGCGCGTGCGCGAGGCCACCCGCGACGTCGTCGCCCACTGCATCTACGGCGTGGACAAAAACCCCCTGGCGGTGGAGCTCTGCCGCGTGGCGCTCTGGCTCGAAGCCCATTGCGAAGGCAAACCGCTCACCTTCCTCGACCATCGCATCCGCTGCGGCGATTCGCTGGTGGGCGTCTTCGACCTGGCGGTGTTGGAGACCGGCATCCCCGACGAAGCCTTCGAGCCGGTGAGTGCCGACGAAAAGGCCGTGGCGACCCTCCTCAAAAAGCGCAACCGCGAAGAGCGGCGCGACCTGCAACAAGGTCAGCTGCGCCTGGGTTTGCATCCCCGGGCCGCCCTGCCGGCCCTGGCACAGCAGCACGCAGCGCTCGATGCCATCGCCGACGATTCCCCCGCCCATGTCCGAAACAAAAAGGAACTGTTTGAACGCCAGCGCAGCGACCGCGAGCATCGCCGGCTCCAGGAGGCCTGCAACCTCTGGACGGCGGCGTTTTTTCAGCGAGTGGCGAGCGGCGAGCGGCGAGCGGAAGGGCAAGGGAAGCGAGTGGCGAGCAGCGAGCAGCGAGTGGAAGGGGAGGGGATGCGAATGGCGAATGGCGAGTGGCGAATGGCGAATAGCGAGCGAATGGCGAATAGCGAATGGCGAATGGAATCGGCCATCACCACCCAAACGGTCGTGGATCGTCTGGCCGGACGGCAGAATCCCCAAGCCCAGGCAAAGGCCGATGTACTCGCCGCTGCTCATCGCTTCTTCCACTGGCCGCTGGAGTTTCCCGAAGTATTTGTGGCGAATAGCGAATGGCGAATGGCGAATGGGGAAGCGAATAGCGAATCGCGAATGGCGAATGGTGGGCAGGATCCATTCGCCACTCGCCACTCCCAACTCGCCGGCTTCGACGTGGTGCTGGGCAATCCGCCGTGGGAGCGCATCAAGCTGCAAGAGCAGGAGTTTTTTGCCGCGCGAGATGCGCAGGTGGCCGACGCCCCCACGGCCGCCCAGCGCAAACGGCTCATCGAGGGTCTCAGGCAGCACAAACCTGATCTATGGCAGGCTTATCGGCAGGCACTTCACGCTGCCGAGAGCGTGAGCCGCTTTCTGCGCGGCTCGGGCCAGTATCCGCTCACCGGCCGGGGCGACATCAACACCTATTCGGTCTTTGCCGAGCGCATGCGGCGCCTGCTTCGCGCGGGCGGGCGGGCCGGGGTCATCGTGCCCACCGGCATCGCCACCGACGACACCAACAAGTTCTTCTTCGCCGACCTCGTCGAACGGGGCGAGCTGGTGAGCCTGTTCGACTTTGAGAACCGACAGGCAATCTTCCCAGCGGTGCACCGAAGCTACAAGTTCTGCCTCCTCACCCTCCGCAGGGCAGGCGACCACGCGCCACCTTCCAGTCCACCATTCGCCATTCGCCATTCGCCCCTAATGATTCATTCGCCATTCGCCGAATTCGCCTTTTTCTGCCACGAGGCCCGCGACCTGGCCGACCCGGAGCGCCGGTTCACCCTTACGCCGGACGATTTCCGCCTGCTCAACCCCAACACCCGGACCGCGCCCATCTTCCGCAGCCGGCGGGACGCGGAGCTCACCAAGCACATCTACCGGCGGGTGCCGGTGCTCGTGGACGAGGGCCGGGCCGGTGCGGGAAACCCGTGGGGCCTACGCGATCGAATTAGACGATTCTTCGACATGAACAAAACAGAGGTTCTCGCGCTTTGCTGCCGGGCCCAACCCGGATTACCGCAACCTGCTGGTTCGTGCGCAATGTACGAAGCGAAGATGATCCACCAGTTCGACCACCGCTTCGGCGACTACGCCATGCAGCCGCACGGCTCGAAGGACACGCACCTGCCCGACGTGCCCCTTGAACGACTTGCCGACCCGGACTACCGTGTGCTTCCCCGTTACTGGGTGCCCGAGGCCGAGGTGGAAGCGCGCCTGCGCGCCAAAGGCTGGGACCGCGGCTGGCTCCTCGGCTGGCGGGACATAGCTCGATCCACGGACGAGCGCACCGTCATCGCCGCCGTCATCCCGCGGGTGGGGACCGACTTCACTATCCGCATTGCCATGCCGCAGGCTGTACCTACAGCATTCGCATTGCTCGCCATGCTTAACAGTTTTCTATTCGACTACGTTTCCCGGAACAAACTCGGCGGCACGCACCTTTCTGACTTCATCGTGGAGCAGCTCCCCGTCCTGCCGCCCGAGACCTTCGACCGTCCGCTGCCCTTCGCTTGGCAATCCGACCATTCGCCATTCGCCATTCGCCATTCGCCACTGACCATTCGCCATTCGCCTCCCACCATCGGCGACTTCATCCGCCCGCGGGTGCTGGAGCTGACCTACACCGCCTGGGACCTGGCGCCCTTCGCCCGCGACCTTGGCTACGATGGCCCGCCCTTCCGCTACGACCCGGAGCGCCGCGCCCGGCTGCGGGCCGAGCTGGACGCGCTCTTCTTCTTGCTCTATCTGGGCACGCCGGAGGAGTGGGAGCGAGAAGCGACGCCCGAGCTCAAGGCGCTGTTCCCCACGCCGCGCCACGCGGTGGAATACATCCTCGACCAGTTCCCCATCGTCCGCCGCAAGGACCAAGAGCGCTACGGCGAATACCGCACTAAGCGCCTGGTCCTAGAGGCATGGGAGAAGCTCGTGAGCGGCAAATGACACCTTTCGCTCGAGTCCCCGTTATGGATGAGCATGGAATGAGCCGCGTGAAGGAAGCTCAGAAGCGGTGGGATTGGATTAACGGGTGGCTGGCCGCGGCCCTGCATGCCTGCATTCGCGGTACAAAGTTGTCGGTGAGCCCTAGCCTGACAATCACGGAGGTGCTCAAGGAGTACTCCCGGAAAGTGAGAGGCGGATTACAGGGTGGCAGGAGCGTGCTCAGCACGGTGGTAGAAGATTGGGAAAGCGATTATGTGTTTCAACTCGAGCAAGAGCTATGGGGCGCGGACTGGCAGCATTACATCAACTTCTTCCCTGGGAAGAACCAAGCGTCAGTTCATCTGCAGACATTCCATTTCGTGCTGTGCTTCTACGTGGTGGAGCGGTGCCTTAAACTTTTGGTAAATCAAACTGAGCGCTATAAAATTAGCCGTGGGCGGCTGCGGCAGTGGATATTTGGGAAGGACAAAGGTCTTATGAGTGTCCAGTGGCCGAAAGGGATGCGGGCACTGGGTCTGCCATTCTGTTTGGCGGCGACGACACGGAACGTCGAGGTGCCAGATGTGGCTCGGGCGAGGTGGCAGATGTTGGGTCAAGAGTCGCTAGAGGGGGACATTCTGCGCTTTTACCGGGCGACAACGGGAAAAGCGCACTATGTAGAAATAGTGGAGGCGGCGCTGAGGAATGCGCACGAAGATCACCTGACAAAGAGCTTTCGCAAAAGGAAAGGAGAGAAGTTGCCCGACGCGACGCGTGCTTATTGGTACGATGTATTGTGGCACTACTCAGAAGCGATCCGGTACAGGCCTTTGCTACCCTCTCAACATGGCATGGCGCATCCGTATTACTGGAACCGGACAGTACGGTGGTTCACGTCGGTAGTGATCACCGGGCTCCTGTTGATGGCCCAAAGCATGGGAGCTTCGGTGGCGAGGGTGTGGGACGCACGAACTCAAGACGGGCTATGGCATGCGCTGGGAGGAAATGGAAGGTTCGGTGACGGGGGCATAACGATCAGTTGCCCGCGCCAAGAAGGGGGAGATGGTTGGACATAGGTTGGTAGGGGGCATCCAGATTGCGTTAGCTTCTGGCGTGGTGCATTGGAGTCGATGGGCGTCCGGCAGCCCCGGTTAGTCACAATATTAATGGCGGCAAGAGGCCCGGGGAATTCGTTAGAGCGGTGTAGTAGGAGGGAGATGACTGTTTGCATCTTCGACCTGCACGCACGCATCCCGGACGATGATCACGCCTTCATCGGCTCCTTGGTGAACGGGGCCGGTGTACCGTGACTGGAGGGACCAAGCTCGTTATTCGTCCGGCTCTTCCGTAGCACGTCCGGGGAGCGGGAGCCGACACCGGAGCTCAAGGCGCTTTTCCGGACTCCCCGCCAAGCGGTCGAATATATCTTCGACCAGTTCCCCATCGTCCGCCGCAAGGACGAAGAGCGCTACGGCGAATATCGGACCAAGCGGCTGATTCTGGAGATCTACGATGCCATGGCGGCGGGAAGTTCAGGGCGGTCTGCCATGGCGGACTGAAGGAAAGGGTGAAGGCGATCCATGAGCGCCAAAGAGTCCAAAACTTGGACGCTTCGGGCGCTTACCGACCTCCGGACCGGCGGCGGGTGCGGTCGGGCCCGGCCGGGTCGTCACCACCAGCTGGCCTTGCCAGCAGGACAGACGTGACGAACATTGTCCTTGTCAGAAGGACAGGGATGCGACAGGCTTGGGGCGTGGCTTTGCACCCGGTGCTCCAAGAGAAGCTGACGGCGGGGCTGGAGCCGGTTTCGGTAGAAGGCTGGACACGGCGGGACACACGCCTTCCGGCGATCCGCAACAAGGTGCATACCGGGCTGGGCATGCGGCGGGTTGGCAAGACCACCTTCCTGCGCCAGCTGCAGCAGGAACAGCAGCAGGCCCTGGGCCCGCAGCGCGCGGTGTACCTGAGCTTTGATGACGACCGCCTGGCCGACCTGTCGCTCTCTCAGCTGGATGCGCTCCTCGAGGAGTACTACCGCACCTTTCCCGAGTTTCGCAACTACCCGCTCATTCTCACCGACGCTCCTAAAGGTCCTTCTCTCAGCCACACTCTCGTGCTTCCCTCTCGACTGCGTTGCCCGCCAGAAAAGGTGGCGGAACCCACTTGAACTTCTTCATCTTCGAGCAGCTCCCCGTCCTCCCGCCCGAGACCTTCGACCGTCCGCTGCCCTTCGCTTGGCAATCCGACCATTCGCCACTCGCCATTCGCCATTCGCCACTGACCATTCGCCATTCGCCACTGACCATTCGCCATTCGCCATTCGCCATTCGCCATTCGCCTCCCACCATCGCCGACTTCATCCGCCCGCGGGTACTGGAGCTGACCTACACCGCCTGGGACCTGGCGCCCTTCGCCCGCGACCTGGGCTACGATGGCCCGCCTTTCCGCTACGACCCGGAGCGCCGCGCCCGGCTGCGGGCTGAGCTGGACGCGCTCTTCTTCCTGCTTTATCTTGGCACACCAGATGAGTGGGAGCGAGAAGCGACGCCCGAGCTCAAGGCGCTGTTCCCAACCCCGCGCCGCGCGGTGGAATACATCCTGGAGCAGTTCCCCATCGTCCGCCGCAAAGACGAAGAGCGTTTCGGCGAGTACCGGACCAAGCGGCTGATTCTGGAGATCTACGACGCCATGGTGGCGGGAGGTTCAGGGCGGTCTGCCATGGCGGACGGAAGGAAAGGGTGAAGGCGATCCATGAGCGATAAAGACTCCAAAACCTGGACGCTTCGGGCGCTTACCGACATCTGGACTGGCGACGCCGACGGCAAGCCGGATCGCCTGATCACCACCGGCCTGCTCGGGTCCATCCGCTGGTGGTTCGAGGTGCTCGTGCGGGGACTGGGCGGCCGCGCCTGTGATCCCACCAGCGACGTGCGCTGTCCCGATTCTCACGTAAAGGACCCGACCAAGCCCGGCCACCACTGTGTGGTCTGCGAACTCTTCGGCTGCACCGGTTGGGCCCGCAAGTTCCGCTTCGAAGTGCTGGACAAAAGTGGCCTGACCAGGATTTCGCAAATCAAGAAGGACGACATTTTTCAGCTTCGGTTCACCGAGCTCCGTCCGATCCAACCCGAAGAATGGGCCTTGCTAGACCTCACGCTGCGCCTCATCGCCGACTACGGCGCCATCGGCGGCAAGATGACGGCTAAGAATACCGACTGCGGCTTGATCAGGCTCGAGCAAGATGATTTGGTTCAGGCGCAAAGCCGGAGGGCACAACTAGAACACTATGTCCACAGCTCCCACTGGCGCCGCCTTAAGGATCATGGCTTCGTTTGGGCTTCCCTGAGTAATCTCTGGTTCGTCGCAGGCCGATTTCTGAATGCGGGTCAATTTGATGCCGTTTTGACAATCGACGAATGGGTGAAAGGAAGGCGAGGCGTCAGCAAGAAGGTGCTCAGCTTCAAGGAACCGGAGGAGCGCCGGAGGACGTTCGGCTTCGTCAAACCGGGGACGGTGGAGTTCGATGCGATTAAAAAGCGATTGCAGGAGAAGGCATGGAGCGGCTTAGAGGCGGAGTTTCGCAGAGGAGAACAGATTTTGGAGGAGCTCCTGCGAGCGGCAGGAGTGGAATCATGACCTTCGACTTCTACGCTCTACTAGCCGAGCTCGGAGCTTGCCCAACCGACGGTAAGCCCCCGGAGTGCCTGGTCTCGGGCTTGTTGGAGGGATGCACGACCTGGTTCGCCGTAAACAAGATTCGAGCCGACGAGTACGATGCGCGCATGAAAGCTAAACAAAACGAAGGCAAAAAGAAAGCGCTGAGCCGGGAGAATGGCAAGCACGAGAAGGCCAAGAACGACGCCCGGCGCTGTTACATGGAACGGGCCAAGGGCGCAGGATTGCAACTGCCGTCTGCCCTCGATCTTGACCCCTGGCCGCCCGCTCTTCTTCACAACTCATGGCTCGCCATCGCGGTCGAGTTCGAGCTCTTGACGCCCTGGTACTCCAAGGACGACCGGCTCTTTCACGTGCTGGACAACCCGGTGCGGAAGGATCGCGTGTTTGGTGTGCCGTACATGGCGGCAGCGAGCTGGAAGGGCATGCTCCGGTGGGCCTGCCGGATGCAAGACGGACTGCGAGACCACCTCGAGAGCGGCAAGCGCTTTGAGGAATGGAACGACCCCGAATGGGTACTTCACCTCTTCGGCAACGAGAAGGGGGAAGAAGAAGACTTCCACCAGGGGGCGTTGGGCTTCTACCCGACCTGGTTCGACAAGATCGGCTTCGAGGTGATCAACCCGCACGACCGCAGCCGCCGCGCCGGCACTCAACCCATCTACTACGAGGTGGTACCGGGACGGCGGCCCAAAGCGGGAGGTTCAAACGCGGACCAGGAAGGCGGAAAAGGCTTTCTGTGCCTGCTGTATGCCCCTTGGCCGGGGATGAAAGCCGAAACGAAGCCGGAAGAAGTGTTGCACCACCTGCTGGAAGCTATCGAAACCATGCTCACGGTCTACGGTGTCTCGGCCAAGCGCACCGTGGGCTGGGGCACGGCGGAGATCAAGAAGTGGCGCGCGTGGAAAAAGGAGACACCAGACAACAACCCCATCGAGGCGGACAATCGTGAGGGGCTTTTGCAGCAAATATTTCCGAAATCCGGAGGTGGGTCATGAGCCACGGCGCCCAGATGCTCCAGACCCTCCGTGACCACCGGCCGCTGCTTTTGGCGTGCGAGGCCATCGGCTGGCTCCACATGACGGGCAAGGCGCACCCGGATTTTCTCCGGCACCACGGTGGAACGGGTACCCAGTACGACGACCGCGATTGGCTGAACAGCGTTAGTCCGCCGTTTCCCTGGGACGCCAAGCTAAGCTGGCTATTAAACGAGGACACCCCTTGGCACGCACGTCTCTCGTCACATTGGCCCGCCACCCTGACCGAGTTTATCAGGAAGCATCGGGGGCGCGATCCCGGTATTCTTGGTCTCCTGCAAGCCGCGCACGGGATGGCTTCCGGCATCGAGAAAAACCTTCCCGGGGCAACTTCTAAATACCTGAGTCAGGACGCCACGCACATGTGGCTCGTATCGCCGTTCGGCCACCCCATTCGCAACCTGCTGGCGGATCCGCCGCCGCTCTTGCAGCCAGATGGCTGGCGCGAGTTGCTCGAGCGAATCGAGAAGCTTCTCGACGAACTTGCAGGATTGGGCTCATCGCCTCCACTCGATCCTGAACCTTGGTGGGAATGGCGCGAGCACGCGATCGGGCGGGAGGGCTGGCTGCGGCAGGCGTTTCTTTCGACCCTGGCCGAAACGCGGCTGCCGAACAACGACGTCACACTCTGGGACCAATCCTACGTGGCTGCCGCTCTGTTCAAGTCCGCTGTGGCCGGTGCAGTGCTCACCGGGCAGGGCTTTGAATGGGCCAACAACCTTAAACAACAAACGCGCTGGCGGGTGCTGACCGTGGGCCTGGGTACGCGCCACTACGAGGCGCGCGCCGTGAAGATCGGTGATTGGGTCGGGGCGCAGCGCGTCATCGAGGATTTCTTCGAGCAAGTTCGGAAGCTGATCGAGGTCGATTTAGCGCTGGGGTCCCTGGTCTATCGCGACGACGAAACGCTGGCCTTCACCTTCCCCGGCGAGCGCGACGACGAAACGCTGGCCTTCACCTTCCCCGGCGAGCGGGACGACGGCAAGGGAAGCTTCGCCGGCGATCAGGCAGAGTGCCTGTGCGCAGCGATTCAGCAGCAAATCGACAAGCTTGCCCAAAGCGCCGAGCTCGAGACTCCACCGCTGTGTCAGCTTTCCACATCCACCCGCTCGTTCGTGCCGATGGTCGCGGAGCTGCGAAAGGTTCGAGACCAGTTGACGGTTCCAATCGCCCGGGGGTGGACGATCCCGAACCAGACTCCGTCATCCGCCGGAACCCGCCATGTCTGCCCGGTGTGCCTGGTGCGCTTCAATGAGCCACCTGCAAGCGCGAACACGGAGAACGCGCGCAAGAGCCACCCGTGCCGCGTTTGCCGGGAGCGCCGACGCGGCCGCCTGGACGCCTGGCTGGCCGGCGAAGGCGACACGATCTGGATCTCGGAGGTGGCGGATGCCAACGACCGCGTCGCCCTGCTGAGCCTGAGCCTCAACCTCGAGCCCTGGCTGGAGGGGGAGCACGTCGATTCGCTGCGGGCGCAGAGCATCGCCCAATGGCGGCGGTTCAACCCGGTCTTGAAAAATAGTTCCAACCCTATCGACGCGGGTGCGCCGTTCGAGTCGCTGCGGCGGTACGTGCAAGGCAAACTCAGCGTCTACGACAGGAACGACCCCGTGCTCTCCAGCCTTCAAGAGGGCTATCAGCACGAGAACAACTGGCCCAGCTTTTTTTCGAAAATCGTGGAAGATCGAGCCGACGCGCCCGAGTGGGACAGGCTCGATGATGAGAAGCGGGTAGGTTGGCTTGCCCACCAGCTTTTCCGGAAGCTCCCTTCACCCGGGCGAGTGCATCGCTTCTGGCGCACCTGCGAGGCATTTTTCGACGAGCTGCTCGAACGGTTTCGGGAGATCGCGGCTGATCATGCCAACCGCTGGCGCACGCGACGGCTCTTGCTTCAGCCAAGTTCAGGCGGTCCCGGCAGTTGGGAGAACCGGGAGACCTATCTGGGACGGTGGCGTGGCGCGCCATTCGAGGTCGTCTACCTGGCCGAGCGACAGGCATTCATCACCATCTCGAACCTGGCGCGGTGTTTCGAGGCTCATGAGGATGGTGACGCGCTGGTGCAGGCATCGCAAGAGGAGACCATTTACGTCAAGGGCGACGACCAGCAGGAGCTTCCCCTGCAGGTGAAGTCGGTCTCCACGCCTGACAAGGTCGGCACGTATGCGCCCGTGATTCCGCTCGAGCGCAGTCCGCGACGGTTCCGGGTTCTGGTTCCGCTCGACCGCGCCACGGCCTGCATCGAGACTGCCATCGCCAAATGGCAGGAAGAATTCGCGCGGGTCTGGGATCGGATGCCGCTGCGCATCGGCGTCGTGGCGTTCCCGCGTTTGACTCCGTTCCAGGCCGTGATCGAGGCCGTGCGCAATGTCGAGGCGGCACTGGATCGGCAGGGGAGCGAAACCTGGCGCGTGCTCGCATGCCGCACACGCGAAGGCGTGACATCCCTGTCGCTGGAACATGAACGCGGTCAGGAACTGGTGGTTGTCCCGACGCGGGTTCCCGACGGACGCGAGGACGTGTTTTACCCGTATGTCAGGGTAGAAGATGGGGAGCTGCGCGCGCCACGCGATTTCAAGCACCCACAGGGTTACGTCTACCGCCACATGGCCGACTTGCGACCGGGTGACGGTATCTTCGTCCACCCGAGTCGCATTGCAGCTGTGTTTTTGGACACGACGGCGCGGCGATTCGAACCGCACGATGTCAGGCCCCTGGGGGAATTCGAACGGATGCGGGCAACCTGGGAGCTGCTGGTGCGCCACGCGCCAAGTATGACCGCGCTTCAAGGAGCCTGGTCCGAAATCGAAGAGCGCTCGCGCGCCTGGCGCGATCCCGATGGGCGCTGGCTACCTGGCGTAAAAAAGGAGTGGCTCGACCTTGTCCGGGCGATTCTTGGAGACCGCTTGAACGTTCGCGGTGCGGCACTTGAGAGCCTCGTGGAGGCGGCGGGACGAGGAACCCTGGAATGGGCGCTCGAGTGGCACCTCACCTGGCTCAAAACGGGTCTGGAAGGAGCAGGAACATGAGCAACAGCTATCAGCAGTTCACTGTCATCGGAATGGCGATCGACCCCATCCACGTGGGGACCGGCGGAGCGCGCCTCGGACGTGTGGACCTTTCGATCGTCCGAGACCCAGTCACGCGCGTACCGAAGATTCCCGGCTCAAGCCTCGCCGGAGTCTGCCGGGCGTACGCAGCCATGGACCAAGGCAAGTACCCCGATTGCGCCGGGCAGGGCCAACCGGGTAAGGCCGGCAAAGGCGGGCATTGCGGGCGGGCCGACTGTCCGATCTGCACTGTCTTCGGTTTTGCTCGCGGCACCGGCGGTGGGTTCGCGGGCCTTGCGGCGTTCGGGGACGCCCATGTCCTTCTCTTTCCGGTCGCGACGCGCGAGGGGCCTGTGTGGGTGACCTGCCCGGACGCGCTGCGAAGGGTCGGCCGCGAGATCAAAGGGGAACTGGGCGACGCTGTGTACCAACAACAGGGCGGCGGCAAGAAGCCGTTGAACCTGGGCTGGCTACTGCTGGAACGCAAGCACCTGTCCGATGACAGCTTCTGGGAGACTCTGAAGAAAAGGATTCCCGCCTACGACTACATCATCGAGCGGGTGGTGATCGTGTCCGACAAACTCTTCGCACACATCGTGAACAGCAACCTGGAGGTGCGGACATCGGTCTCCATCAACCCCGAAACCGGTGCGGCCGAGGAGGGCGCGCTCTTCAGCTATGAGGCGCTGCCGCGTGCCACGGTGCTCGTGTGGGATGTGGTATGCAAGAACCCGCAGCATTTCCAGGTTGCCGGACAGAAAGTTGCCGCTCAGATCAATGGAGCGGTCATCCAGAACTGTGAGAAGGTCTTCGCCGTGGTCAGCACAGCGCATCCGTACCTCGAACATCTCGGCATCGGCGGCATGGGCACACGGGGCATGGGCCGGCTCCGGGTGATCCACACCGGCGCCCTAGGGAGTGACGGCGGGCAATCGCAAAGTGTTCCAGCCACGACGGGAGGTGACTGATGGACAATCTGGACCTTAAGTGCGCAGAGTACGGCCGTAGGTTGGCGGAGGTAAAAACGGACGAACGCCAGCTTGTGGACGAGAAGGTGTTCGCCAACGCCCTCAGCGTGTTGGAAGAACAGGGTCCGTACGCTTGCTTCCTTTACCTGCAAGCCCGCGAGGGCGAGGTGGGTCGGAAAATCACGGAGGAAGCGACGGAATTTCTCAACAAGACTTTGAGGGCAGGCAAGAACGACAAGAAACCACTCGACTTTTTCGAGGATCTGGCGTTGGACGACTTGCTCTTCGCACGGGATCTGCTCAGGCAAGTCTTCGTGTACGCGCGTTACCACGCCAAGGCGCGCGGGAGTGTTGGAGAGAGAGAATGACGTGGTCACTTTACCGATGGGCGTGGCTGCTCGAGTCGCCGCTTTACGTCGGCATGCCGCCGGCCGGCAGCCTGAACCGGTGCCGCCTCTACGTCCCGGCGCGCGCCCTGTGGGGCTCAATCACGGCGGAACTGGCTCGGGACAAGGCAGACAACAGCTTCCCCAATTACCAGGAGGTCGGCGATAAGATCCGTCAGAGTGTGCGTTTTACATACCTCTTTCCGGCGGAAAAGGACGAATCGCAATGGCACGCGTGGCTTCCCCGCTACGAGCAGGGAAGGGGTTTGGTCTGGCAGCGGGAGGACGACGGTTCTCTCAAAGTCTCGGACCGCGAGTTTCGCATGCGACTCCTTTCGACGCGGCCGTCCACGGCAATTGACCCCTCCTCGGACACGGCGGCCGAAGGCTCGTTGCGGGAGACAGAATGCATCAATACCAAGTGGCGCGAATTCGAAAGCTTTTCGAGCGGGCCCGTGGGGTTCGCAGGCTATGTGTTCCTGAGCGGCGACCTGGACAAGGACCTTCGAAAGGATCTCGAGGCTCTGGATATGATGACGGTCGGCGGCGACACGCGTTACGGATTGGGACGTCTGCGCCGTATCGGTAATATGGCGCCGGCGGTCGACGTGTTTGGTTGCACGGTCGACCCGGGCATGGGTTATCCCCTCATCGAAGCAGACCGTGTGCTCGGCCACGCGGAGGTAAAAGAGGATGGGTCCCCGGAACTCCGTGGAGCTATGGAACTGCTGCGCGGCTGGGATTACGGCAGGGACGACCACTGGCGCAGCTCAAAACCGTTGTGGGTTCCTGGTTCGTCGGCTGACAAAGCCCGAAAGTGGCGCATCGACGAGTCGGGTCATTGGTCAAGTTCCGATTGAACGCACGCGACGAGATCAGCGGCTGTTTGGATCGCAGGAATCGGGCTGAGCGCGAAGAACCATGAACATCTTCGAACTGCAAGCGCGCGTCTTGGACGGTGACCGCGCCTTCATCGGCTCCTTGGTGAACGGGGCCGGTGTACCGTGACCCGAGGGGCCAAGCTCGTTATTCGTCCGCCTCTTCCGTACCACGTCCGGGGAGCGGGAGCCGACACCAGAGCTTGAGGCGCTCTCCCGGACTCCCCGCCAAGCGGTCGAATATATCCTCGACCAGTTCCCAATCGTCCGCCGCAAGGACGAAGAGCGCTACGGCGAGTATTGGACCAAGCGGATGATTCTGGAGATCTACGACGCCATGGTCGCGGGAAGTCCAGGGCGGTCTGCCATGACGGACGGAAGGAAAGGGTGAAGGCGATCCATGAGCGCCGAAGACCCCAAAACCTGGACCGCTTCCGGCGCTTACCGCCCCTCGGAGACATCCGGACCGGCGGCGGGCGCGCTGGAGCCCAACCGGCTCGTCGCCACCAGCTGGCCTTACCAGCAGGACAGACGTGACGAAAAGTGTCCTTGTCAGAAGGACAGGCATGCGACAGGCTTGGGGCGTGGCTTTGCACCCGGTGCTCCAAGAGAAGCTGACGGCGGGGCTGGAGCCGGTTTCGGTAGAAGGCTGGACACGGCGGGACACACGCCTTCCGGCGATCCGCAACAAGGTGCATACCGGGCTGGGCATGCGGCGGGTTGGCAAGACCACCTTCCTGCGCCAGCTGCAGCAGGAACAGCAGCAGGCCCTGGGCCCGCAGCGCGCGGTGTACCTGAGCTTCGATGACGACCGCCTGGCCGACCTGTCGCTCTCTCAGCTGGATGCGCTCCTCGAGGAGTACTACCGCAACTTTCCGGAGTTTCGCGGACGCGAGGTGGTGTGGTGGTTCTTCGACGAGATTCAGGTCGTCGCGGGGTGGGAGCTTTTCGTGCGGCGGCTCATGGACACCGAGAAGGTCGCGGTGGTCGTCTCCGGTTCTTCGGCGAGGCTGCTTTCGCGGGAGGTCCACACCTCGCTGCGCGGACGGGGATTCGAGACCGTTCTGCGCCCGTTCAGCTTCCGCGAGTTCCTCCGGCACCGGGGAGAAGAGCCCGGGAAACCGGTCTCCCGTCTGAGTCCCTCGGAACGCTCTTGGATCGAAAAACGCCTGCGCGAGTATCTCGAGGTCGGCGGTTTTCCGGAAGCCCAGGGGATCGAGGCGCGGCTTCGCATCCAGTTGCTTCAGGGCTATGTGGACACGCTTCTTTTGCGCGATGTGGTGGAGCGCTACCAGGTCAGCCAGATCGCTGCCCTGCGGTGGGTGGTACGGGCCTGTCTGCGCAACCCGGCCGGACTCTTGAGCGCCCACGGACTTTATCGCGACCTCAAGTCCCAGGGCCATGCGGTCTCGAAAGACACCGTTCATGCCCTGCTCGGGTATCTGGTGGACGCCTTCCTCCTGACGCTCGTGCCGCTGGATACGGAATCCGAGAGGCAGCGCAACACCAACCCCCGAAAAGTCTATCCGGCGGACCCCGGCTTGATCCGGGCGTTCGACACGAGCGGACGAGCCAACCCGGGCCGCGCCCTGGAAACGGCGGTGCTCAACGAACTGGAGCGGCGCGGCGCCGAGGTGGGCTACGTCAAGACCGGAGAAGGTTACGAAGTGGACTTCCATGCGCGCCTGCCCGAGGGCCAGAGTTTCCTGGTGCAAGTGTGCGCGGATGCTTTGGCGCCGGAGGTTCTGGAGCGCGAACTGCGCGCCCTGAAGGCGGCTGCTCCCCGATATCCTCGCGCGGAACGGGTGCTGATCGTTCTTACGCGGGAGCAGGCGGCTGCGGTGTCGGAGCCCGGCATCCGGGTCTGTCCGGCGTACGAGTGGTTCCTGGAGGAGCTTGAGCCATGACGATCTTCGACCTGCACTCGGCCGTGCTGGCCGACTATCGCGACTTCGTCCGGTCGTTTTTTCTGATCGCGGACGAGCGGGCGCGGGCGTTTGTGGACCGGGCCCTGGAAGAGGAGCAGCAACTGTGGCCGGAGCCGTTGGTGCAACTGAGCCCGGCGTATGCGCCGGGGGCGGCGGTGGATGAACTGGCGCGGCAAGGGCTTGTGACGGAGGAGACCGCGCGCATTTTCCGGCACCCGGACGGCAGGCCGTTTCGGCTGTATCGGCATCAGGAGGAGGCGATTCGGAAGGCGCTTGCGGGGGAGAGCATCGTGGTGACCAGCGGCACCGGCTCCGGCAAGAGCCTGTGCTATTTCCTGCCTATCCTGGACGATTTGATCCGGAGGCCCGACACGGGACGGCGGGTGGCGGCGCTGGTGGTGTATCCGATGAACGCCCTGGTCAACTCCCAGTTCCAGGCCTTGAGCGCGCTGAAAGAGCGCTACGAACGAGCGCTGGGACGCACCTTCCCGGTGACATTCGCGAAATACACGGGGGATACGACCGAGGCTCAGCGCCAGAACATGCGCGAGAATCCGCCGCAGGTCCTGCTCACGAACTACGTCATGGCCGAGTTGTTGCTGGTGCGGCCGGAGGATGGGCGGTTTCTGGACCGGGCCGGAGGCGGGTTGCGCTTTCTGGTTTTCGATGAGCTGCACACCTATCGGGGGCGTCAGGGGGCCGACGTGGCGATGTTGGTGCGGCGGCTGAAGGCCCGCTGTGGCGGTGCCGGCCTGGTGCACATTGGCACCAGCGCCACGATGATTGCCCGGCCGGGCGCGAGCGTGGTGGAGCGGCGTCAGAGCGTGGCGGAGTTTGCGACCCGCTTCTTCGGTCACCCGTTCGGGCCCGAACAGGTGATCGAGGAAACGCTGTCGCCTTTCACCGTGGGGGGTCCGCCGGAGGTGGAGGAGTTGCGGCGGGCGATGGCGGCGCCGTTGCCGGGCGACCTTGCCGGGCTGCGGACGCATCCGTTGATGCGCTGGCTTGAGCACGAGCTGGGTCTTGAGCGGGGCGCGGACGGTTCGTTGCAGCGCCGGGCGCCGAGGCCTTTGTCCGAGCTGGCCCGGCAACTGTCCGGGATCGTCGGGGTTGACCGGGGGGAGTGTGAGGGTCGGTTGCGGGAGCTGCTGGTGCTGGGGAGTCGTGCGGGTGTTGAGGGCGGGGAGCGGCCGGTGGCCTTCAAGTTGCATCAGTTTCTGACGCAGGGACGGACCTTGTATGCCACGTTGGAGGGGCGGGAAGAGCGGCGCTTTTCATTGGAGGGCCAGCTGCAGGCGGGGGAGGGGCGCCTGTTTTTCCCGGTGAAGTTCTGTCGTCAATGCGGTCAGGACTACTACCACGTCATCGAGTCGGACGGACGTTATTTGCCCCACCCGGTGGGCGCGGAGCCTGAGGACGAGGATGGTCGTGTGGGTTACCTGATGCTGGCAAACGAGGAGGAAGATTGGTCTCAGGACCAGCTCCCGGAGGAATGGTTCGAGACCAACGGCAGACTCAAATCGACCTGGCGGAGCCGGGTGCCGCAGGCCGTGTGGGTTTTGCCGGATGGACGGTTCAGCAGCACGTCGCGCCCCGGCGCGTTGAAGATGTGGTGGCAACCGCATCCGTTTTCGCTCTGTCTGGTCTGCGGCGAGTACTACACGGGGCGGGGGCGGGAGTTCATGAAACTGGCCTCGCTGTCCAGTGAAGGGCGATCGAGCGCCACCACCGTTCTGGCCACTTCGCTGCTGCGTCATGCGAGCCTGACCCGGGCGGCGCGGGACAAGTTGTTGACGTTTACGGACAACCGGCAGGACGCCTCGCTGCAGGCCGGGCACTTCAATGATTTTGTTCATGTGGCACTTTTGCGGGCGGCCCTGTACGCGGCGTTGAAGACCCACAAGGAGCTCACCTTCGACCGCATTGCGCAGGAGGTGGTCAGGGCTGCGGGGCTGCGCATTGCTGACATTGCCAGGAACCCGCAGTTGGACCCGGACAGCGACGCGGCGCGGGAGGTCTGGGAGGCGTTCACCGAGTTGACCGAGTACCGTCTTTATGAGGACCTGCGCCGCGGTTGGCGGGTGGTGCATCCCAACCTTGAACAGGTGGGTCTGCTGAAGGTGGAATACCGCGGCCTGGAGGAGCTCTGCCGGAGTGCTGAACTCGGAGCGTTGCATCCGCGGTTGGGTGACGCCGCGCCCGGGGAGCGGATGGCAATGCTGCGGCCGATCCTGGATCAGTTTCGGCGGAAGCTTGCGATTCAGGCGAGGGTGCTGGAGGAAGGCTTCCAGCAGCAGTTGCGGCGCCGGGCCGAGCAGCATTTGAACGAGTTTTGGGGGCTGGATCCCGAATCCGATGAATTGCGGGGTTCGCGCCGTTTTGTGAGCCCGGGAGCCACGGGCAGGCCGGCGGGGGGATTCAGTCTTGGGGAGTCCAGCCTGATTGGCCGTTACCTGAGGCGGTCGCTGGGCGTCCAGGGAGAGGCGTACTGGCAGGTGCTGGATGGTCTGCTGTCTCTGCTGGTGAGGCACGGGCTGTTGGTGAGTTGCGGACAGCAGGGAGACCACCGGTTCTACCAGTTGGAGGCGTCGTGCCTGCGTTGGCGGCTGGGTGATGGGTCGCCTCCGGAGCCCGATCCGCTGTATTCACGCCGGTCGGGGCATCAGAGTTACGCATCACCAACCCGGGCGGTGAACGAGTTCTTCAAACGGTTTTACCAGATCGAGGCGGCAACGTTCGCCGGCTTGGAAGCCCGGGAACATACTGCGCAGGTGGTGCAGGCGGGGGAACGGGAGCGACGGGAGCGGCGGTTCCGGTGGGAGGACCGGGATCGGACCAAGGAGGCCGACCTTGGTCGGCGTCTGCCCTATCTCGTTTGTTCACCCACCATGGAGCTGGGGGTGGATATTGCCGATCTGGAGCTGGTTCATCTCCGGAATGTGCCGCCCACCCCGGCGAATTATGCACAACGGAGCGGCCGGGCCGGTCGGCAGGGCCAACCGGGACTGATTGTGACCTACTGCGGGGCGCTGAACAGTCACGATCAGTACTTCTTCCGTCGCCGTGTCGAGATGGTGGCGGGGCAGGTGCGCCCGCCCCGGCTCGATCTGGCCAACGAGGCGCTGCTGCGCGCCCACATTCACGCGGTCTGGCTGGCGCACGTGCGGCTACCGCTGGGTGGTTCGATTGAGGAGGTGATTGACACGAGTCTGCAGGATCTGCCGTTGCGCGAGCACGCCGCTGCACAAATCCGGCTCAGCGAGGCGGCGCGAGGTGAGGTGGAGTGCCAGGTGCGCGAGATCCTGAAGCGTGACGAAGCGGCACTACGGGAGGTGGGCTGGTTCAATGAAGGCTGGGTGCGGCGGGTGATTGAGGAGGCTCCCAGGGAGTTCGACCGCGCTTTTGACCGCTGGCGCGAGCTTTTTCGGGCGGCTCAACGGCAACGGGAGGCGGCCCGGGCCGAGGAGGACCGGGCGCGGACGCTGGACGAGCAGCGCCGTGCCAGAGACCGGCAGGAGGAAGCGCGACGCCAGTTGAATCTCCTGCTTCAGGTGGGGGTGGCCCGTGAGGAAGGCGATTTCTACCCCTACCGATACCTGGCCAGCGAGGGGTTCCTGCCCGGCTACAACTTCCCCGCGCTCCCTGTGCGGGCGTGGGTGCCGCGAGGCGAGGAGGGCGATTTCATCGCCCGGCCCCGGTTCCTGGCCATCCGGGAGTTTGCTCCCCAAAACTTTCTGTACCACGAAGGGCGCCAGTGGGAATCGGTGGCGTTTCAATCGCCGCCCGGAGGGTTGGACGAGCGCAAGAGCCGCAAGCGCCTGTGCCGCACCTGCGGGGCGTTCGCAGAGCCCGACCTCGACTTGTGCCCCGTGTGCCAAACCCGGTTCGATGGATCGAACAGCCTGGTGACGACTCTTCTCGAGATGCCCAATGTCCGCATGCGGCGCAGGGGCCGCATCACGGCCGATGAAGAGGAGCGGCTGCGACGGGGCTACCAACTGGAAACATACTTCCAATTCGCCCCCGAAGCGTCGGGTTCCGGTCATCGTGCGTTCGAAGCCGACGTTGTGACCGGCAGTGGGCCTGTGATCAGGCTCGTTTACGCCCCAACGGCCACGCTGTTACGGATCAACCACGGCTGGAAAGCATCGGACGCGCAGGGATTTCTTGTGGATTTTGAGAGCGGCGAGGTGCTCGCCTCGCCACCCGACGAGGACAGACAGCCCTCGAGTGGGAAACGTCTGGAGCGGGTGCGACTCATGGTGCGTGCGACGCAGAACCTTCTTTTGGTCCGGTTTCTGGACTCCGAGTTCAGCCGTGATGAAACGGTCGAGGCGACGTTCCGTTACGCCCTGAAACGGGGGATCGAGGAGACGTTCCAGCTCGAAGAAACCGAGCTTGCCGCGGAACGCGTGGGTGAGGGAGAACACCGGGCAATCCTACTTTATGAGGCGGCCGAAGGTGGGGCCGGGGTGCTGCGACGACTGGTGGATGAAAGGGACGCGTTTGCCGAGGTGGCCCGGACCGCGCTTGAGATCTGTCACTTCCGGATCGAGGCAGGCGAATGGAGGGACCTCAAGCAGGACTGCCGCGCCGCCTGCTACGAATGCCTGCTGAGCTTCACCAACCAACATGAGGCACTGCACCTGGACCGGCACCGCATCCGCCCCCTGCTGGTCAGCCTGGCGGAAAGCCGTACCGAGCGCCGGATGAAAGAGCGGTCCCGTGAGGAGCACCTGGCCTGGCTGCGCTCGCTCACGGATACCCGCTCCGAGATTGAACGGCGGTTTCTTGAGGCGCTGGCTGAGGGCGGCCACAGGCTGCCCGATGAAGCGCAAAAGTCCATCAGCGCCGCGTCCTGCATCGCCGACTTTTTCTACGAACCGAATGTCTGCGTGTTTTGCGACGGCGCCGTGCATGACCAGCCGGAACAGGCAGCCCGGGACCAGGAGATTCGATCCGAGTTGCTGGCCCGGGGCTACCGGGTCGTTGTGATCCGCTACGACCGTGACCTCCAGCAGCAAATCGCCCAGTACGGTGACATCTTTGGGAAAGGCAAACCGTCGTGAGAGAGACTGCTTGCCTGTGTGTCTTCCGCTGGCCCGACACGATAGAGCCCGTGCCTCAGCGCACATGAGATCGATTCGCGCAAAACCAATTCGCACCAAACTGTTCCGTGGGTCCAAAGCCAGGGGGCATTGCTCTCAAGGGACGGCGACCCGGTGCAACGGAAGGGGTTGCAACCGGCAGCCACCTGGAAGTGGGTGAGCGGTCCTGACCTGAGGGAATCGGCTTGAGCGGAACCCGAATGGGATCGCTTATGCCTGCAACAACCACCTGGACATCACCATCCCGTACGAGTGGCAGGGCGTGCGGTACGAGTACCGCCCGGATTATTTCATCCGGTGGCGCTGCCAGAACGGACGGGAAATCAAGGTGATTCTGGAGGTCAAGGGTTTCGAAACGGAACAAAACCGTCAGAAGGAAACCGCTGCGAGGAGGTGGGTCCGGGCGGTCGATCACCATGGTGAGTTCGGGCGCTGGGCATTCGCTCTGTGTAAGAACCCTGGGAGCTTGAGGATGGCATTGGTAAATGAGGTCAAAACACTCTGCGGCGCGCCGTCTTGGCGGGAATGCCCGAGCCGGTGACCTGGCGCTCGAGCACCCGGCAGAGCAGGGGTTTTCGGACCGAGGTCAGCTCCGGGAGGAAGGCCAAGCTTTTTCTTCCGAACAAGCTCTGCCGCCAGTACGCTCGGAAGTACTCTCTGAACCGAGGGTCGTCTAGTCTACGACCTGTGCCCGGAGAATCGGCTGCGCAGGGGGAAGCCATGAACAGGAACGAGGTCAATATCGCTTTTGAGATTCTCTTGGAGGAGATCGAGTTCGTCGCCAACCAGCTCCACGAGTCCGGAGCGGCTGCTCTCCGTGCCGGGGATTACGAGAAGGCAAGGCAGGCGATCGAAGAAGCAATCCGGCTTGCCGAGTTCCGGGCGAAAGTCAGAGCCCTCCAGAACGAATGGGCGGGCCTGGTGTCACGGGGGCTCAAAGCACTTGGGGCAAAGCCACGACGAACCGCCAGGGAGCGCCTTCAACGCGGGCTTCGCACCCCGGAAGATGCGTTTCGCAGACCGATCCTGGAGAGCCTGGTGGAGCTTGGCGGCAGTGCCCCCATCGGCGAGGTTCTTGAAAGGGTGGGTGCCAGGATGAAGGGCGGACTCAACCAGTACGATTGTCAACCGCTCCCGTCGGATCCGCGCTCGGTGCGCTGGAAAAACACCGCACAATGGTGCCGGAACACCCTTGTCCGGGAAGGGTTGATGAAGAGCGACTCGCCCCACGGCATTTGGGAGATTACCGAGGCCGGGAGGAAATGGCTGCTCCATGAGAGCGGGCAGTAAGGGGCTTCTCGACTCCACAGTTACTGCCATGATTGCCGGGGCTGGTGGATCCAACCGGCCTGAATTGCCTGTCGCATCGCCAAACGACAGCGGGATACTGCCCGGGTCGAGAAGACCACGCCCGGACAGCGGACGAGCGGCGCCGCGTCCCGCTGCGGGCCGAGCTGAACGAGTCGCCCTTCCTACTCTAACTCGGCATGCCCGGGGAATGGGCGCGCGAAGCCACTCCGAACTGAAAACCCTGATCCCGACCTCGGGCCCCGCGGTCGAACGTATCCTCGACCAGTTCGCCATCGTTGGTTGCAAATGGGGTGGTAAGACCTTTCACAGCTGCCATGCATTTTTCCCCGGCGACTCGGTTGCGTGGGACAAACCTTGGCAGGCCCTCAAGCCGCAGATGGACTCGGCAGTCCTCGAGAAGATGCCGGGCAGCGTTTCGTTCCCCTGCGAGCCCGGGGAGCAAAAGCGGCTTGGCCTGAAACCGATTGATTGGCGGGGCCACGACGCTTATCGTTAACCGGAGACGCTCCAATGGATGAGAAGACTCGACCGACCGACACGTTGTTTGGGACAACGCTCCCGGCGGAGCTGGAGCGCTTCCTCAACGACATCAACCCCTGGTGGCAGGGCAAACCCATGCCTCCTTTGCCCCCGTTCCGCCGGTGGTTATTTGACCATGCCCTGCAGCGGTTGAAATCGGGACTCGCCCCGGTCACGGTGATTCGCGGGCCTCGTCAGGTCGGCAAGACCACCCTGCATCAGCAGATCATTGACCATCTCCTCTCCACGGAGAATGTCAACCCAAGGCGCATTTTTCGTGTCCAGTTTGATGAGATTCCATCGCTGAAGAGGCTTGAGGATCCCATCCTCAGCCTCTGCCGCTGGTATGAGAATCGGGTGCTCGGAGGCACCTTCAACGAGTGGGCGCGCAAAGGGGAACCTGTGTTCGTCTTCCTTGATGAGGTTCAAAACCTGACCGACTGGGCGCCGCAGGTCAAGGCGTTGGTGGATCACCATGCAATCCGCGTGTTACTGACGGGCAGCTCTGCGCTGCGCATCGAACATGGGCGGGATAGCCTGGCGGGCAGAATCTCCACCCTGGAGTTGGGCACACTTCTGCTGCGCGAGATTGCGGCGTTGCGTGGTTGGGGCGACCTGTCTCCTCTACTCCCGCTGAATGGCCTGAAGGAGCTCAAGGAGCGCCGCTTCTGGGAAGACCTGCGGAAGTATGGAAAGAAACATCAGGAAGTGCGGGATCGGGCTTTTGCCGCTTTTTCGGAACGCGGGGGCTATCCCGTGGCGCAGGCGCGCGTGGATCGCCCATGGGAAGAGGTTGCCGACCAGCTGAACGAGACCGTCATTCGTCGGGTGATCCAGCATGACCTGCGTCTCGGTGAACGGGGACGCAAGCGGGATCAGAATCTTTTGGAAGAGCTTTTTCGGCTTTCCTGCCGCTATGCAGGGCAGTCGCCGGGGCCTGCCCTTTTCGTGCAAGAGCTGCGGCAGGCACTGAATACCAATGTCGGCTACCAGCGGGTTCTGGCGTATCTGCGGTTCCTCAACGACACCTTGTTGATTCGCCTGGTTCCACCCCTGGAGCTTCGCCTCAAGCGGGCCAAGGGCTCTCCCAAGATTTGTCTTTGCGACCACTCGTTGCGAGCCAGCTGGCTCCAGGAGGTGATTCCTCTGACTCCGGAGGATCTTCAGCAAAACCCTCATTTGAGCGATCTGGCTGGGCATATTGCGGAGAGCGTGGTCGGATACTTTCTGGGCACCATGCCGGGCCTGGACCTGGCCTGGTTCCCAGGGCGCGGGATAGAGCCAGAGGTCGACTATGTCATTACGATCGGCGAACATCGGATTCCCATGGAAGTAAAATATCGTCACCGCATCGACGAGCATCGGGATACGTTGGGGCTGCGGGCATTTCTGGAAAAGACCGTCTATCATGCGCCCTTCGGCATTTTGATTACGCTCCGGGACGATGTCCCCATTACCGATCCGCGCATCATTGCGCTCCCTCTCTCATCGCTCTTGCTCATGAGGTGAGAAGATGACGACAGCTTTCTCGCGCGGCCCATACAACCGGACCGCCTTGAAAGGTCCGGAGTGTTGGGGGAACGAAGTGTTCCGGGTCATATGCCTCGGGGTGCGAAATGGGATCGCTGAGGGTTTGGATCGACGAGTCTGGGAAGGGCGACATGTTGGTCGTCGCCGGAGTTCTTTGCGACTGGGACGCAGTGCCGGGGATTGTCAACGAATGGCGAAACGTGAAGACTGCGCTCGGATTACCACCAGAGGTGGAGGTCAAATGGAATGTCCCTGAAGGTCATCCCACCCGTCAGGCGCTCGCACAAGTTCAGAGGACGAGCAAGGAACTCCGTGAACAAGCGGTAAAGTTTGTCGCAGGACGATACGATCTCACCTTCATTGCCGTTGTGATGCTCGAGCAGAGGGACTTGTCGTTCTGGAAAAAGTGGGTGTGGCGGAAGACAAGCGTGCGAGACTTCTATTGTGAGGGGCTCAAGTACCTTGTCCAGCGCGTGGCTCAGGAGGTTGTCGAGGCCCGGTTTCAAAGCTGCGTCATCATCTGCGACACTCCGGAGCTGGGACGGGAGTCTTTCACACTCAGAGCGATCCGGCGAGGGTCAACGGCAGTGGAGAAGACCTATCAAGACTGGTACCGGAACGGCGCAGGGCGGGGTCCTGGCGGGCAGCACAAAGTGGTTCCGCTTTGTGAAATCGGTTTTCATCCTTCGGTTTTGATCGGCGATGCCACGTATCACGACATGCTGCAAATCGCTGATGTCGTGGCCGGGGTCACAAGGGAATGGGTTGGCGCTGCACGGGAAAACCGTGAGACTTCCTGGAAAGTCGAGTGCTTCAAGGCGATAAGCGGTCGCTTTCGAAGTCGTCACGGAACGCCGGGTCTCTTTGGCGATGGTTTTGTATTATGGCCATCGAATCCCGGATTGTGGGAGCAGCTCAAACGAAGCTTGGGGTACGTAATGGAACGATGACTCCTCGTGGACCACGCCGTTCTGAACTTTCCGTTTGAGAAGCCGGGGCACCAAATGGGCCTGTGAAGATGGGCAGCCGGTCCTTGAGAAGGACCGGGGCCAGCCGCCTCATCTCCTGAAGCTCCACGTCTGTCCCAGGGTGGCAAAGTTTCGGAGACCCAGAAAGAGGATGGGCCGCCTCCGGACCTCCGGGATTCCCTCCGTGTGGACCACGTCTGCCAGGAAGAGGGCGTGGTCCCCGTCCGAGGGCCACTCCCGCGTCTTCAGCTCAAAGACCGCCAGCGCCGTGGCGGGTACCCGGGTGCGATCCAATCTCCGGGCCGGGCGGAGCTCCACCCCGAGCCGGGCTGCCTTGGAGCTTTTCCGCCCCGTGAGGTAGCCGGCCCGCACCACCCAGGCCCGCTCCTCCCAGGGGAGGAAGCAGAGGGCGGCCTCCCCCAGCTCCCGGAGGAGCCCCAGGCTGTAGTTTTGCCGGTCCACCGCCAAGAGGAAGCGGAAGGGGCTTTTGGAGACCGGAGTCCACCAGGCCATGGGGAAGAAGTTATCCCCCACGGCCAGGAGGGCCAGGTGCATGGGGTAGAAGAGGCTCCTGTACCTCACAGCGCCACCTCATCCCCCGCGTCGCCCAGAACGGCCTCCAGCACCTTTCGGGCCGCCTCCTCCGGAGCCAGGGCGCCCCGGGGCGGACCGCCCAGCGGAGTCCAGAGGGGAGTGGCCACCGCAGGGAGGCGCACCAGGATCAGGCGCACCCCATCCTTGCGCAGCTCCTTCCGGGCCACCTCGAGGTAGGCCTCGAGGGCGGCCTTGGCGGCGGCGTAGGCGCCAAAGCCCGGCACCCGCACGTAGGCCGGGTAGGCCCCGAAGAAGACGGCCCGGGCACCCTGCCCGAAGCGGGCGTACTTCAGGACATTGGCAGCGGAGAGAAAGTGGGCAGAGAGCATCGCCTCCAAGAGCTGCCGCCCGGTCTCCCGCGCCGGGGCCCGCCCCGCTACTCCCACCGCGTGGAAGAGGAGGTCCACCGGACCCGCTTGCTCCAAGAGGGCACTTGCCTCCAGCTCGTCCGAAAGGTCGCCCCGAAGGGAACTTCCTCCCAACTCCTGCGCGAGGTCGCGGAGCACTTGCGGCCTCCGCCCTACCAAAAGGAGTTCGCCCTGGCCCTGTAACTGCCGGGCCAATGCCTGGCCCAGCCCGCCCGTTGCACCTAGGATGAGGATTCGCATACGCGCTTTTTCGAGCCTTCGAATGGAACGTTGTTTGAACCGGTCCGTAAAACCTCGCGACGAACCGCCCCCACCAGGTCACTAAAGATTCGGCGGTGGAACGGGTAGAGGAGCCACCAATAGAGGAAGCCGCTGAGCCCTCGGGGAGCGAAGTAGGCCGTCTGGATCAAGCGGCATCCCTCGTCCTCGGGGTGGAGGCACCACTCCAACCAGGCTTCGCCAGGTAGTCGCATCTCCGCCCGTAACCGCAGGAGGCGGGCGGGCTCCAGGGCCTCTACGCGCCAGAAGTCGACCGCCTCTCCCGGGAGGAGCTCGGTGGGATGACGTCGACCCCGCCGGAGACCCGGCCCTCCCAGGAGCCGGTCCATGAGCCCGCGGAGCTGCCAAGCCCAACCCCAAACCAGCCAGCCCTTGTCCCCGCCCAGGGAGGTGAGGACCCGGAAGACCGACTCGGGTGGAGCCTCCACCCGAAGGGTCCGCACCTCCCGGATCATCCCTTCCCGGTCTTCAAGAAGATATCCGGGGCCGAAAAGGGCCCCAGACCAGCGGGTCTCAACTTTTCCCAAGGCCAGCCGTTCCAAGGCCAGGGCCACCGCTTTCTCGTAGGGGATGGGGTTCACTTCGGGGAACAAGGCCCGGGCCCGGGCGGTGTCCGCCACCAGAGGGTGAAGGATGCCCTCCACCAAGGGGACGGCCAGGCGATTGGGGATGGGAGTGACCAAGCCCACCCAGAGGGCGGCGAGCCGCGGTGCCAGGACAGGCACGGGCAGGATGACCCGCCTGAGCCCCCGCAGCCGGGCGTAGGTCTCCATCATGGCCCTGAAGGTGAGGGGCTCCGCTCCCACCTCCACCACATCAAGGGGCCCCTTCTCCAGGGCCAGGAGGAGGTAGGCCAGGACGTCCCGGACGGCGATGGGGGACACGAGGTTCAGCACCCAACGGGGGGCCACCATGACCGGGAGCCTTTCGGTAAGGTAACGGACCATTTCAAAGCTGGCCGAGCCCGAACCCACGATGGGCCCCGCCCGAAATTCCGTGGTGGGGAGGTGGGCCCGGAGGATCTCACCCACTCGTGCCCGGCTTGTCAGGTGTGAGGAGGGCCGGGCCCCTTTGGGCAGAAGACCTCCCAGGTAGACCACGTGCCCAAGTCCCGCCTCCCGGGCCGCTCGGGCGAAGGACTCCGCCTGGCGCTCTTCCGCCTTCTGGAAATCCTTCTCCGAGAGCATGGCGTGGACCAGGTAATAGGCGGTTCCCACCCCCTCCAAGGCCCGCTTGAGAGCCTCGGGGTCTTCCATGCTCCCCCGGTGGACCTCCACCCGGCCCGCCCAAGGGCGGCCCTCAAGCCGGGCCGGGTCGCGTACCAGGACCCGCACCGAGTGCCCCCGCTCCAAGAGCCGGGGGACCAGCCTGCCCCCTACGTATCCCGTGGCCCCGGTGACCAGTACCCGCATTGTGCCCACTTTAGCAGCCAAACCGGAGTCGGCAACCCGTGCAGCCTCAACCTGCATGGCGCACTCTGCAACTGGAACCTCTCCTGCTTTTGCGGGCGTTGGTGGTGGGTCTTCCCAAAGCGCGTCAGCCAAAGCCACGACGAACTGCCAAAGAACGCCTTCAACGCGGGCTTCGTACCTTGGAAGATGCGTTTCGCAAACCGATCTTGGAGAGTCTGGTGGAGCTTGGCGGCAGTGCCCCCATCGGCGAGGTTCTCGAAAGGGTGAAGGCGAGCCACTAGCGATGGAGACTGTAAAACCTGGACCGCTTCGCGCGATCACCGACATCCGGAGACATCCGGAGTGGCGGCGGGCGCGGTCGGGCCCAACCGAGTCGTCACCACCAGCTGGCCTTGCCAAAAGGACAGACGGGACCACAGGTGTCCTTCTCAGAAGGACAGAAATGCGGAAGGCCTGGGGCGGGGCATTGCATCCGGCGCTTCATGAGAAGCTGACGGCAGGTTGGAGCCGGGTTTTCGGGGGCGGGCGGTGGGCGTGAGTGGGTGGTTAAAGGCGTTCGGGCGGCACGAAGCTGAGAGATTCGTCCAGCCAGGTGTCGTGCCGCAACACACGCAAACGTTGTCGATAGGCTTCCCGGGCTGCCCGATGTTGGGCCAGGACACAGGCCGCCGCGGCGGCGCGTTCCGATCCCGGAACCCAGTGGCGGAGCATGTGGGTCAACGCCCGACGCAGTGAACCGGGCAGGAAACGGCGGAACAGTTCGTCTTCCAGACTCAGAAAGGCACGGGCACTGCCCGGATCGCCCTGGCGCCCGGCGCGGCCGTACAATTGCCGGTCAATTCGCGGACTTTCATGCTTTTCCGTAGCGATGACGTGCAAGCCGCCCAGGGCGGCCACGCCCGGGCCCAGTTTGATGTCCGTGCCGCGTCCGGCCATGTTGGTGGCGATGGTGATTCGTCCCGGTTGACCGGCCTGCGCGACGATGGCGGCTTCTTCGCGATGCCGCGTGGCGTTGAGGAGGTTGAACTCCAGGCCAGCTTCGCGCAGCCGGCGGGCCAGTTCTTCGCTGGCGGCGACGCTGCGCGTGCCCACCAGGACCGGTCGGCCGGTGGCATGGACCCGGCCGATCTCCTCCACCACGGCGCGCCATTTGCTTTCGGTGTCCGGGAACACGCAATCCGGCCACTGTTCACGGATGCAGGGTCGGTGTCGCGGGATCACGAGGACCGGCAGTCGGTAGACGTGCCAGAATTCGGCCGCGGCCTCTTGGGCGGTGCCGGTCATGCCACAGAGGTGGCGGTAGAGGCGGAAGAATCGCTGGAAACTGAGCCGGGCCAGGGTCTGGTCGGGCGGCGTCAGGGGCAGGCCTTCCCTGGCTTCGATGAGCTGGTGGAGCCCGGCGCGCCAGCGTCGGTGCGGCATGAGCCGGCCGGTGAATTCATCCACCAGGATGACTTGCCGATCCTGGACCACGTACTGGACGTTGCGATGGAAGAATTCGCGGGCCACCAGGGCCTGACGCAACAGTTGTTCGCGTCGCCACGGGCTGCGCCAGTAGCGGGGCACGGTTTCCCAAGCTTCCTCCAGGGCGGCGCGGCCGGGCGGGAGCAGCTCGACGTCGCGATGGCGGGGATCCACGCGGTAGTGCCGACCCGGCTGCAGCGAGGCGGCCACCGCCCAGGCCCGGCGGTAGATTTCCTCCTCTGCGGGCGTGTTGGTGGAGGCCGAAATGATCAGCGGGGTGACGGCCTCGTCAATGAGGACACTGTCCGCCTCGTCCACAATGGCGGTGTGGAGGCCCCGTTGGACGCAGGGTGCCGGGTGCGGTTGCGTGCCCACCAGTTGGGCCAGCCAGAGTCGTGCCGGATGGGAGCCGGCCGCCCCCAGGGCCAGACGGTCCCGGAGAAAATCGGCCACCACCTCCTTGCTGGTGGTGTAGGTGACGTCGCAGGCATAGGCGCGGCGACGTGCCGCGGCGTCCATGGTGGAGAGCACGCAACCGGAGGTTACCCCGCAGAACTCGAACAGGGGTCTCATCCAGGCGGCATCGCGTTCGGCCAGGTAATCGTTGACCGTGACGACGTGGCAGGGGCGACGGGTCCAGCCGAAAAGGACTGCGGCCAGGCCGGCGGTGAGGGTTTTGCCCTCGCCGGTGGCCATTTCGGCAAGGAACCCGCGATACAGCGCCAGGGCACCCAGGATCTGCTCGGGAAACGGTTCCAAGCCGATTGTGCGTGTCGCTGCTTCCCGGACCGCTGCCAGGGCCTCCCGGAGAACCGGTTCACTCACCCGGTCGGGTCGGCGGAACTGTTCGCGGTACCCGGTCAGGCGCTCGCGCAGCACGGCGTCCGAGCAAATCCGCAGTTGGGGGGCCAGCCGGATCACTTCCTCGGCCGTGTTGCGGAGCTGGTGCAGTCGGGCGCTCCGACGTTGCCAGTAGCCGATGCAGCGGTCCACCAGGGCGTCCAGGCCCCTGGTCAGGGGCGGCACCCGCGTGGGCGTCCATACTGCGATCTGGAGCGTGCTCGCGTTCACCACCCGTATTCGCGTTGGAGGAGTTGGTGCAGCCGCCGGCCCCACTGCCGGAGCAGCGGTTCCGGGGGCAGGGTGTAGCGGATCTGTCCGGAACGGCCGTGCATCAATGTCACCGCCGGATCCTGCGCCAGTTCGGCCCGGACCAGGAAAAACGGTTCGGCCGCGCGCCGGCCGGAGGGATCATCCAATGCGACCGGGATTTTGCCGCCGCCGCGCCATCCGAGGGCCGGGGAGGGCAACTGACGGTGCTCGGCCGGCACAACACGCTGGGCCGTTACGTTGAGGGGGGTGCCGGCCTGGCCGCGGAACCGCACTTCTGCGGCGCGCAGAGGTTGGGCGAACAGCCAGGCGGCTTCCCGCTGTGTCACCGCCGCTTCGAAAAGGAAATTTTCCTCGCTGAGCACCAGGCCCAGGGTGGTGCCCCGCGGGATCCAGCGTCCCACGGCCTGATCCAGCTCCGGTGCCACCCAACGGCCCGCGTGCGGGGCGCGGACCAGCTGCAGAGCCTGTTCGGCTTCGATTTCGCGGATTCGTTTTTCCAGGGCGGCGCGCCTAGCCGCCAGCGGTCGCAGGTCGGCGGTGGCGTCGTGCAGGGCCCGGCGTTCGCGGGCCACCGTTTCCTCCCATTGGGCCCGGGCCAGCTGTCGTTCCCATTCCAGCTCCGGATTCTCCAGCCGCAGCAGCGGGTCACCGGCCTGCACGTTGCGGCCGGGTGGGGCGAGGATCTCCACCAACCGACCTTCCGTGGGCGCCGCCAGCAGGGTGTACCGATCGGATCGGAGCACACCCTCGGCCCGGAAGTGATGGGGCAACGGCACCCCGCCCAGGACGAGGAACACCCCGGCCAACGCGGCGCCGCTGACCGTCCAGGCGCGCAGCCGACATCGTTCCAGACGCGGGCTGGCTGCCAGGTAGGCCACGGCACGGACCAGGGGTGCCACCACCCAGCCGATCAGGCAGGCCACGGCCATCAACACACCCAGTAGGAGGAACCGTTTGCCGACGAACAACAGGATGCCTGCAAACACCACGACGCGGTACACGTGCCCGCACACCGCATACAACAGCAGCCAGACCGCTTCACGCCGGCTCCGGGCCGGACTCACGGCAGTCGTGCAACCGAAGGCAAACCGTTCCACCACATAACCCAGCATCTGGTTGGCCCGACTGTACAGGTTGGGGATGTCCAGCAGGTCCGACAGCACGAAATACCCGTCGAACCGCATCAGCGGGTTGGCGTTGAACAGGATGGTGGAGACGGAGGCCACGAACATCATGTTGAACGCCAGGGAATGGACGGTGCCCGGGGCGGTACCCGCCCACACGAAGGTCATCAGCGCCGCCACGAACAATTCCACCCACATGCCGGCCAGCCCCACCCAGATGCGATGGGCCCGTTCGCGAAATCCCCAGGCCGAGGTTACGTCCACGTAGGGCACGGGCGTGAAAATGAGGAACATGATGCCCAGGGTGTGCACCTCGCCACCCAGATGGCGGCAGACCAGGGCGTGTCCCAACTCGTGCAGCAACTTGAGCAGGGCGAACCCGACGTACAACAGGAGCCAGTTGTCGGGGGCCAGGATCCGATCCGTTTGCTGCATCAACTCCGGCGCGTGGTCCACCGCCACCTTGACGGCCCAACCCACCGTCGCCACCCACAGGCACCAGCCGGCCGGGCCCAAAAACCAGCGCATCAAGGGCAGGACCCGCTGGAGGAACCGGTCGGGATCCCACAGTGGAATGCGCGCGAACATGATGCCCAGGAGTCGCGCCTGCCACTGGCGGCGTTCGCGCTGGCGTTGACGTTCGAACAGGCGGGCGCTGTCCGGCGGTTGATCGGATTGCAGCAGGTTGGCCTGATGCAAGCGGGCCAGCAGTTGGATGGTCTCCTCCTGGCCGGGCGCCGTATCCGGCTGGGCGCGCACGCAGGCTTCCCAGGCCTGTTGCACGGTGAGGTCGGGTCGCAGCCGCGCCACGAAGGCCCAGGCCCGGGCCGGGAGCCGGAAGAACTGGTTGGTGAGGGGATCCTCCAACACGTACCAGAGTTCACCCCGGAAAAACTGTCGGCGCACGCGCACGTCCGGCCGGAGCGTGAGCCGTTGGTCGGCCGCTCGATGCCAGCTTTCACTTGGGACGCTGCCGGGCAGCATGGGATCAGAGCCAGAAGAACAGGCGCAGGAAATCGACCGTGCGATGGGTGAGGATCCAGAAGAAGGTTCGGTGACCGACCTCCAATTTGGCCACGCCGGTCATGCCGGGACGCCACCATTCGGGGGGCGGATCCAGCGTGGTGCAACGGACCAGGTAGACGTTTTGACCCTCGTGGGTTTGGGCGGCGGGTTCGATTCGTTCGACGCGGACGGGAAACTTGAGGCGGGGCTGGCTCAGGAAGGCGACCTCGCCCGGCGCGCCGGGCCGGACCTCGTGGATGTCGGTCTCGCGCACGCGGCATTCGAAGTACAACCGGTCCAGTCGCGCCACCCGGAACAGCGGGTCGCCGGGCCGCACGGGCGCGCCCAGGTGTTCCTTCAGATCGCCCTCCACCACCACGCCGTCAAAGGGACTGCGCAGGTGGGCTTGGGACAGCCGGTGCCGGATCAAGCCGAGGCGTGCCCGGGCCTGTCGGGCTTGGGCTTCCGCCACGCGCATGTCGGCCAATGCACCGGCGGCGCGGGCCTTTTCGGCTTCGCGCAGGGCGCGGTCCAGATCGGCCAGTGCGGCCGCTTCTTCCAGCAACAGCTCGCGCGTGTCCAGCGACAACAACAGGTCGCCCGAGGGCACCACGTCGCCGACCTCGTGAGGCACCTCGGCGATGTAACCGGCAAACGGCGCGGTCAGTACCGCCACGTCCTCGGTCTGCAGTTCGAAGGGGGCTTCCACGCGGTAGGTCATGCCGCCCAACAGCAGGACGGCCAGGGCAGTGACCCCGGCCAGGGCGCCCACCTTGGCCCAGGTGTGTTCCGGGCCCAGCCAACGGGCCAGGCGACGGCGAGCGGCTGCGGCGGCGCGGGCGCCGACCCAGCGGTCCGCCTCGAACCGTTCGGCCAGTCGGCGGACCACCAGTTCGGCCACCAGCCCGAGAAACTGTTGATCCGTCTCACCGAAGGGGCGGTTGGCTCGTTCACAGGTCAACACGCCCACGACCTGACCCTGGACTCGGAGCGGGACGGAAATCACATACGCCACGCCCTGGAAGGCCGCCAGGGCGGCGTGGTCGCGGGTCACGTGCGGGTCGGAAGGGTCGGCCGGCCACCGGAGGATGTCGTTCTGGTCCATGGCCTCTTCCATGGCCTGTTCCAGTCGGCGCACGGCTTCCATTTTCCGTTCGAACCGGTCGGTGTGACTGATGGCCTGCAGACGGATGTAGGGTCCGCGGCGCCAACCCAGAGCCACCCGCGTGCATTCCAGGCGGCCGGCCAGTTCGTTCACCAGGGCCAGTGCCAGGGCCGGGAAACGGTCGTGCGCATTGAGGACGGCCATCAGGTCCGTTACCGAGGCGAGTTGACCCAGTGTTTCCCGGGCTTGTTGCACCCGCTGACGCAGTTGGTAGAGCCGGGGTGTATCGGCCATCAACCGCAGGTGCCGCAGAGCCGCTGCGGCCTGAACCTCGCTGGCCGATTCCAGGTAAAACACCGAGATCAGGCGCGGGCCGGGCTCGGCTGTTTCCCATCGCACGGCCAGTGCATACGAGCCGGGGCCCTTGCCGGCACCGTTCAGAGGTGCCAGCGCGGCTTCGCGTCCGGCCACGGCCCGGGCCACCTCCGGCGCGGCCCGCCAGAAGAGTTGCAGGCCGGGTTGAAGGTGGAGGTGTTCCGGCCATTGTCGCACCGGCTGCAACGGCGCGCCATCCTCCTGTCGGAACAGCACGCCGGCCCGGGCACCGGCCAACAGGGTGGTGGTTTCCTGGAACAGAGCCCAGAATTCTTCGGGCGGGCCTTCGAACAGGCGCAGCGTGTTCAGGCGTTGCAAACCCGCCTCGAACCGTTCAGCGGCTGAGGCCGGGATTTCCGTCATGTTCGCCGTGTTCATGGCACTTTCAGGGTTGGCGAGGGGGGAGGTCCGGCGGTGGTTTCGGGGATGAGTCGACCGGCCACGCCCGGGGCCACGGCGCCCTCGGGGTTTTCGAACCAGACCTCCACGCGCCGCAGGCCGCTGGCCGGATCTGCCACCGGCGAGACAAAGGCGACCCTGCCCTGCACGCGCACCGGTGCCGGTGCAGCGTCCAGTTCCACCGTCACCGTCCGGCCGGGCTGCAGTGCGGCGCACCATGCCGGTTCCAGGTTGGCGGTGAAGCGCACGCGGCGGGTGTCCACCAGCCGAACCAGCGGTTGGTAGGCCTGCACCGCTTCCCCCACCTCGGGCAGGACGTCCACCACCACACCGTCGCAGGGCGCCACCAGCCGGCGCCGACGGAGTTGTTCCTCGGCCATTCGCAGTTCGGTTTCGGCGATCTGGTAATCGGCCCGTGCCTTGTCGAGTTCCTCCTTCTTCACCGAAATGCTGTTCTGCTCGAAGAGCCGCCGGAGGGCTTCGTATTCGGTCCGGCGGTTTTCCAAAACCAATCGTCGGCGTGTGACTTCGAGCTCTTCCAGGGCGGTGTCGAGTTCCAGCAACACATCCCCGGCGCGCACGGCCGAGCCTTCGCGCACGGGGCATCGGGTGACGATTCCCGCCACCGGCAGGCTGAGTGTGCCGTCGTACATGGCCTCGGTGATGCCGGGGGCCGGTTCGGTCCCCCGTGCCAGCCAGGCCACCATGCAGGCTGCAGCCAGCCAGGTCCGCACACGGGCGGAACAATCCCTTCTGCGGTGTACAAGTTTCGAGTTTTTCATGGGGTCACGTCCGGTTGCCGCCGCAGCGCCTCCAGGGCTCGACGCTGAGCCGGGGTTTCGTGCCCGGCCGGATCGGTGGGCCGGGCGGGCTCCGGGTTTGCCGAACCGGCTGCGACGATTTCATCCGCGCGGGTCTGCCACCGGCGCAGACCCGCCGCCAATTGCGTGCGATCCGGTTCGCATCCGCGTGCCTCCAGGAGCCGCCCGCTGACCACCTCCAGCTCCAGGATTGCGCGTTGACGTTGGACCAGGGTTTCCGCCAGCTGATTCCGCGCTTCCAAAAGGTCCTGCTCGATTTCCAGCACCTTGCGACTGTCCAGCTTGCCCACTTCCAGGCGGGCCAGTGCGGATTCCAACAAGGTGCGATTGAATCGCACGAGGGCCTCGTAACCTTCGATCCCGGCGCGTGTGGCCCGGAGTTTTTGCCGGACCACCTCGAGGGCGTTGGCGATCTGGCGTTCCAGTTCGCGCAGCGCCAGTTCCGCCGCTTCATATTGGAGTCGCGCGGCGCGGAATTGGTTCCGCTGTTTGATGCCACCGCCCACGGGAAATCGCAGTTCCAGTCCCAGTGTCCAACTGGGGAATCCGCCATCCTCCACCACCGCCCAGGAATCCCCCGGCGTCTCGCCCAGGCCGTTCCAGCCGTAGCTGCCCACGAGGTTCAGCTCGGGCAGCCGCTGGTTGCGCTGGTAACCCACGCGATTGGCTTCCTGCATGACCTTGAAGCGCTGAATCTGATAGTCCGGATTCCGTTGCCAGGCAGCCTGCCACAAGGCGAAGGAATCCGGTTCTGCGGCCTCCGGCGGCGGGGTGTCCACGGCCACCACCCGGGTCCGGCTCTCGCTCAGCGTGCGCGAGCAAAACGCCAGGACGCGGGCGGCTGCTTCTTCCCGTTTTTGCAGGGCTTCCTCCAGCTTGGCGCGTCGTAGCGCCACACCCGCCTCCGCCTCCAGGATCTCCAACTCCGAACCCCGCCCCGCCTCAAACCTTTTCCGGTTGTCTTCCAGCAGTTTTTCCGCCGTGGCCAGCGACTCTTCAAAGAACCGGACCTGCTCCTGGGCCAGGTACAGGTTCCAGTAGGCGTCCTCGGCCTGTGCCAGCGTGATCATCAATTGTCGCCGGTACTCGTGAAAAGCGATGTCCGATTCCAGCGCCGCGATGCGCAGGGCCGCCAACGTGGCCGCGGGCCCGGCGTCCTTCAGCAGTGGCTGCGTCACCGACACGCCCACGAACGTGACAAACTCGCCATTGGTGGCGCCGCGGAACAAAAACAGCGGCTGGCTTTGCAGGTTGTTTTTCAGATCCCGGAGCGTGTAGCCCACCCGCACGCGCGCCCCGCTGGGTAACAAACCCTCCAGGCCGCCCTGATAGATGTTGTTCCGCTCGCTGAAGACGCTGGTCAACGTGCTTCGTTGTTGCTCGACGGTGTTGAGTCGTTCGTTGATCTGGCGCTGGACCGAGGCGAACAGTTCCGGTTCAAACGCGCCCCGCTCGGCCCGTGCCCGGCGCCAGGCCGCCACGCTCTCCAACCAGCGCGCCTGCAGCGTCTCGTTGGCCTCCAGTACCGTCCGCAGGTAGTTGGTCAGGGTCAGCTCCCAGACCGTGTCCGGTCCGGTTTGCGCCTGTCCCGGACCCTGCCCCGCGGGTGCCCGGTTCACCAGCACCCAAACCAGTGTCCAGCCAGACAGCCAAACCGTTACCGCAGTCAGGGGTCCCTTCACGGGTTGCCAACTTACCCGGTCCGACCCGCCCGGCAAACTTCGGTTTTTTACGGACCTGCGACTCCGGGTCGTTCCGGACAACCGCCCGGTGGCGTCCCCGGGGACCCCCACTGCGCCCCCGCAAAAGGAATCCGCCGCGACTAGCGAACCGGTGTCCAGCCCTGACCCGGTCGGTACTCGCGCGCCCCGCTTTCACGGGGACACCGGCACCCCAGGAGTCCGGCCGTCACCAGCACCAACACCAACAACCATGCCCAACGCGTTTTCACGAGGCCAATGTAAACCGGGTTGTCAGCCGGACAAGGTTGCGCGACATTCAGTTGCGGAACGAGGCATTTATGGCAGTGGGCAAATCGCTGAAAGGTTATTTGCTACTGGACAGCGGGCAGTTGAGCGGATCGTTCTTCGCGCGGACGGTGATTCTCATCTGCCGGCACGATGAGGACGGTGCCTTCGGCCTGGTGCTGAACCGGCCCACCGGCACGCGCGTGGGCGAGGTGCTGCTGGCCGACCTGCCGGATTCGCTGCGTGAGTTGCCCCTGTATCTGGGCGGCCCGGTCGAGCCCACCACCATGTGTTACCTTCACTCGGACGTCCTCCTGCCCGACGCCGACGTCATGCCCAATCTCAGCCTGGGGATGTCCCTGGAAAAACTGGTCGAGCTGGGCGAGTCGTTTTCACCAGAGAAAAAGGTCAAATTCTTCGCCGGCTATTCCGGTTGGGCCCCCGGTCAATTGGAGGATGAAATCCGGCGCAAGGCCTGGCTGACCCACCCGGCTTCGCTGGACGTGGTGTTCGACGAGGACACCGAGAACCTGTGGGCCCGGGTCCTCCGCAAAAAGGGATGGCGTTACCGGCTGCTTTCGCAGATCCCGGACAATCCCTCCCTCAACTGAACCCGTGAGGATCTTCCAGGCCGTGTCTCCACCCGATCGAAACCGGGCGGGGGAGGGGACCCACTCGCATGACACGCCAGCGCCGTTAACCGGCTTCGCAGCCGGTGCGTGGCATGTGCGAGGGCTTGTACGCCGCCGCCCGGCGCTCACGCCAGGGCACGCACCCTGGCCACAATCGCATCGGCGTTGATCCCGTACCGGGCCAGCAGTTCGTCCGGTTTGCCCGAGCGCGGCAGCTCGCGCACCGCCAGTTTGTGGACCTGCACACCCTGCGCGCTCAGTTCCCCGGCCACGGCATCGCCCAGACCGCCCTCGGCGTAGTGGTCCTCCACCGTCACCACCAGGTTCCGCGTTCGTCGCGCCGCGTTCAGAATTACGTCCGCGGCCAGCGGTTTGATGCTGTAAGCGTCGATGACGGTGATCCCGATGCCTTCCTGGGCCAGGCGATCGGCGGCCTTCAGGGCCTCGTGCAGGGTGACACCCGCGGCCACCACCGTCACGCGGTCACCTTCCTTCTGTCGGAGCACCTTGGCGCCGCCAATGGGGAAGGTTTCGTCGTTGTTGTAGATCACGGGCGTCTTGGGCCGCGAGGTCCGCAGGTAGCACAGCCCCTGCCGCAGCGCCATCTGTTCCACCAGCTTCTCCGTGCTCACCGCGTCACAGGGATACAACACCACCGAATCGGCTACGGCCCGCATCATGGCAAGGTCTTCCAGTCCCATTTGCGAAGGGCCGTCCTCGCCGATGCTCACGCCGACGTGCGAACCCACCAGCTTGATGTTCGCCCGCGAAATCCCCGCCACGCGGATGTGGTCGTAGGCGCGCGTGAAGAAACAGGCAAACGTGGAGGCAAACGGCACAAACCCGCGCGTGCTGAATCCGACCGCCACCGCCACCAATGTCTGCTCGGCGATGTAACACTCGGTGTACCGGTCCGGGAATTTCTTGGCGAACTTTTCCGCAAAGGTGGAGTTTTTGGTGTCGCCGTCCATGGCCACGATGCGCTGGTCCACCTCGCCCATCCGCGCCAGGGCGTTTCCGTAAGCCTCGCGCGTGGCCACCATCTGCCCCACCTGATAGTGCAGGGGCGGATACGCGGCGGGCACGGGTCGCTCCGGCGGTGTCATGGGGGATGGGGCCGGGATCTGGACCCCTGCCGCCGATCGCGCCGTGGGCACCAACTCCGCAATGGCCCTGGCGGCTTCATCCTTGCTGAGCGGTTTGCCATGCCACCCGTCCTTGTCCTGGAGGAACGACACCCCCGCGCCCTTGTAGGTCCGGGCCAGAATGCAGAGGGGTTGATCGCCCAGGCCCACCCCGCTCAACACCTCCAGAATTTCCTCCAGGTCATGGCCGTCCACGTCTTCCACCCGCCAACCGAAGGCTTCGAACCGGCGCCGATACGTCGCCAGATCGTGCCCGAACGCCGTGGCCTCGCTCTGGCCCAGCCGGTTCACGTCCACGATGCCGATGAGGTTGTTCAGTTTACGGACGCCGGCCAGCGAAGCAGCCTCCCAAACGGCGCCTTCGGCAATCTCACCGTCGCCCATCAGCACATAGGTCCGGTAGTCCAACCCGTTTTGACGGGCGGCCAGGGCCATGCCGACCCCGATGCCCAGCCCCTGGCCCAACGAACCCGTGGCCACGTCCACAAACGGCAGCCGCGGCGTGGGATGGCCTTCAAGGTCGGAGGTGATCTGCCGGAGCTGGCCCAGTTGTTCAACCGGCAGGAAACCGGCCTCGGCCCAGGCCGCGTACAACAGCGGCGCCGCGTGGCCTTTGGATAGAATGAATCGGTCGTTGTTCGGATGCTTCGGATTCTTCGGGTCGAACCTCATGTGCCCGAAGAACAGCGCCGCCACCAGGTCGGCGGCGGACAGGCAGGATGTCGGGTGCCCACTGCCGGCCGCCGTGGTCGCGGTGATGCAGTGAATCCGCAACTGATTTGCGATTCCCCTCAGCAGTTCCAAGTCGGTCTCAATCATGCGGCTGGCAAGCATAAGCAGAGGTCGGCTCCGGGGAAAGCAGGAAAAAAAAACAATCCACCGACGCGGCCCGGTGCGCAGTGAAAAACAGGGACGCATTGTGCCGCGTGAGAACGATCGGCCCCGGTAGACCATGGACGCGTTTGCGCCGTGCCAAACCGACCCGCCGGGCAGGCCCCAATACCAATCCCCGGGGGCTTGCCCCGACGGCGCGGAGGGTGGCCCTCAAGGAGTGATGGGCCGCCCCGACGTTGTGTGACCACAACCGACTCACCCGGGCCAAGGGGTGAAATCCGGGAATCGCTGCATGGAGACGGTCGGTTTTGCCGGGACGCCCGCACCGGTGGCGTAGGGCTTCTCCGTCCGCAAGCCGGCCCGGCTTGTGTCGCCGTGGAACGGTTGTCAGGTCCGGGTGCTCCAGCCTCCGGACCCCTCCAGCGGAGCAGCTCGCGACCCGGCCCCCGGCCTCTTGTGAATCGCACCCGGCCGCAGCCCCTGCACCCTTGAGCCCGTTCTTCTACCCCCTGGCAGCTCCGATCGAACCGGCGCGGGCCCCGGCCAAAGATCCCACCGGTTTCCAGTCGTCACCAGTGCCGGAATCACCTACGTTCCGTGAGGATTCAAGGATGGATCGGCAGTGCCCATGGTCGGCTGAGGGGTTGGTACGCCTGTTTGCAGGCGTGCTCACCTGCGTGTTGATGGGGTCTTGGGCGGGTTTGCTCATCCGCATCGGGGCCGGTGAGGTCCCCGTGCGCGTGGGCTGGCTGGCCTTGCCCGGGCTGGCGGGTTTGGCGACAGCGCTGGGTTTCACCCTGCAGCGCTGGACCTGGGACCGTTTTCGGCGGCAGTTGATCGGCTTTTCGCTGTCGTTCTACGTGGGTCTGGTCCTCCTGAGCCTGGCTCATCACTGGGCCGGCCGCAGCACAGCCCCGCCGGATTACCGGCAGGTGCTCGTGGCCGGTCTGAGTTTTCAGGGGGCGGCGCTGCTCCTGATCACGCGGTTCCTCCGCAGTCACGGCACCACCTGGCGCGACTCCTTTGGCCTGGATCAGAGCCCCGTGCGCGCCCTGCTCCTCGGCGCCGCCGCCGGGTGTGTGGTGCTGCCCGTGGCGTGGACCTTGCAATTGCTCACCATGGCGCTGTTGCAGCGTTTGCACCTCACCGCGGAAGTCCAGGTGGCGGTTCAGGTGCTGCAGGATACCACCGATTGGCGCCGGCAATTGTGGTTGGCCGCGGTCGCCGTGGGTCTGGCCCCGCCCGCCGAAGAGGCCTTGTTTCGCGGGTTGTTGTTCCGTTCCCTTCAGGCGGCCGGGTACCCCCGTCTGGCCTGGTGGGGCACGGCCCTGCTGTTTGCCCTCGTGCACGCCAATGCAGCCTCGTTCATCGCGCTCGTGTTGCTGGCGCTCTGGTTGACTTGGTTGTTCGTGAGGACGGGCAACCTGCTTGCCCCCATCGCAGCTCATGCGATATTCAACGCCCTGAACTTCGCCGCCATCCAGCTTTATCAGCACACCTGGAGCGGCTCCGGATGAGACTCCCCGGATGGACGAGTTTGCCTTGATCGAAACCCTCGTGCGCGGCCTGCCGGGCCGACCCGAAGTGATCGTGCCTGCCGGTGACGATTGCGCCGTGCTCCGGCCCGCAGGCGACGACCGCGACTGGCTGTTCAAAACCGATGCCGTGGTCGAAGGGGTCCACTTCACCCCGGACGCGCCCCCGGAAAAGGTCGGGCACAAGGCGCTGGGACGGTGCCTGAGTGATTTGGCGGCCATGGGCGGGCAACCCTTCGCCGCCGTGATCACGCTGGGCCTGCCCGCGTCGTTTCAACCGGATCACGTGCAGCGCGTGTATGCGGGTCTGTCCGATCTGGCCCGGCGCCATCAGGTGGCCGTGGTGGGGGGCGAAACCACGCGCAGCCCGGGCGGCATGTTCCTCTCGGTCGCGCTCTGGGGCTGGGTGCCGCGAGGCCGCGCCGTGTTGCGGTCCGGCGCCCGCCCCGGCGACGCCATCTTCGTCACGGGTGAACTGGGTGGTTCGGCAGAGGGAAAACACCTGGATTTCGAACCCCGCGTGGCCGAGGCATGGTGGCTGGTCAACCATTTCGACGTCCACGCAATGATCGACCTGAGCGATGGCTTGGCCAGTGACCTGCGCCACGTGTTGCGCGCCAGCGGAGTGGGGGCCGAACTTCTCAAACGCGCCATCCCCATCAGCCGGGCCGCCCGCCGGGCCGCCCTCCGTTCCAGCGCCGCCAAACCGCCACTCGTCGCAGCCCTCACCGATGGCGAGGATTTTGAGCTGCTGTTCACCGTGGCGGCCCGCGACGCAGTCCCCCTGCTGGATGCTTGGAAAAAGGCGTTCCCCGGCCTCCGCCTCTCCTGCATCGGCAAGATCCTGGCCGAACCCACCCTGGTCCTCCGCGACCGCCAGGGTGTCCAACCCCTGACCCTCCAGGGCTACCGCCACTTCGCCGAAACCCCGTCCGACCCCGAAACCTGATCGCGTCCACACGCCGTTCAGTCCCGGATCCACGCCCAGTCCCGAAACTCGTACCGGACCGGCCCGGGCCCGTTGCCGCCCAGTTTCAAGACCCGAATCTCCGCCGCATCCAACCGACCGTTCGGATCCGGCCGACTCCAACCCGCACCCCATACGCCCTGATCAAACCACAAAAACACCTGTCTCCATTCCCCCGCCGGCACATCCCCCAGATCCAGGACATAAGCCGCCCCCGACGTTTCCTGCGCAATCAGCCGATAAATGGCGCGACCTTCGTCCCGCCGAAACCAGAACGTCACCCCGCGCGCGTCAGCCGGCGCAAACTCCCCCGGCTCCAGATCCAGTTCCGGATAAAACCACGGGTCCGACCCCGCCGGTTCGGCCACCACCTCCACCCCGCCCGCACCCGACTGCACCCGACACCGCCCGGCTCCGGAAACCCCGGCCCGCCATCGGCCCGCCTCATCCATCCGCGGAAGCCGCTTCAAGATCGCGCGAGCCGGCACCGGCACCGGCATCACCCGAAACGACAACACCGAGTCCGGTTCTCCGGCCCACCGACCCAGCAGCCGGACCGGTTGAATCCACCCAGATTTCCCCGGCTGCACCCGCAACTGCAGGACCTCCTCGCGCATCTCACCCGGCGCCAACGTCATCTCCCCGGTAAACCGGGCTTCCCACCCCTCGGGCACCCGAACCTCCACCCGACCACGCACCGGCCGGGACCCGAAATGGTACAAACGAATCGGGACCTCAACCGGCCGATCCACCGCAACCCGGTACGCCGACTGCGCCAGTTCCACCCGTTCCGCCGGCCATACCGCCTGCAGCACCACCGGAGAGGGTTGACCCGGCCGCTCCACCGGCCGTGCCGGCGCAGATTCCTCCGCCCAGCCCGCCGCCCGGCCCGCTCGAAACACCACAAACTGCGGTGCCCGACCCGCCCGTAAAACCCGCACCGCCGGCTGCAGCCGACCCAACACGTCCCGGATCTGCAAGGGCGGGCCCGGCAGGGTCAATTCCTTCGGACCCGCATCCGACCAAACCACCGCCACATCCCGTTCATCCCCGTCTGGCCGGGCCCGAAACACATACACCTGCACCCCCTCCGGCCCGGTTCGCATCCGGCCCACCGGTCGCGCCCCGGCCAACCACCGCCCCACCGCCGCCAACGCCACATACCCCGGCCGGGGCGTCAGGTCCCGTCGCAACAACCCGAACTGCGTAGGGCCCTCCACATAGTGCGGCAACAGAAAGTAAAACACGGCCGCCGCACCCTCGTGCAATGCACAGACAAACGTCTTCACCACACGCTCCGCCTGCAGCCGCAAATCTTCCTCGCTCAACTCCTGGAGCCCTGCATCGCCGCTCCAACGCACCGGCCAGGCACACTCCGTCACCCACATCGGCCGCCCTGCCGATACCGCCCGATGCCGTCGGTAAAGCTCCGGATACCGCTCGAACGGCTCGTAGTGATGAAAGTTGTAAGTGTCGAAAAAGGGCCAGGCCACGTTCGCATCCAGGTCGGCCAAGTGAGCCGGGCGCGCTCCCGCAAACACGTTCCAGCACACCAGCGTCTCCGGCGCGCCGGACCGGATCCCCCACCAGGCCGCCTTTTGGTACGTGGCCATTTCCGAACCCGTGTGCCCGCCAAAGCCGGGGATGTCCGCCTCGTTCCACGGCTCAAAGGCCGTCACCTGCCCCGCCCACCGGCGCGAAATCTCCCGCCAAAACCGCCGGACCACCCGCAAATCCCCGGGAAACCGTCGCGGATCGTCACCGGCCCACGCCGGCGCATCGTGAACCACCTGCAACACCTGCAAACCCGCCTCCCGCTGCACCCGCGCCGCCACGTCGTAGCGCGTCGGCCCCGCCCACTCGGCCGGACCCGGCTCCAATTCCGCCCAGCGCATCCGATCCCGCACCCGCACCACACCGGCCCACCGACACAACCGCGCCACCGCCTCCATCCGGGCCGGTTCGTAAAACCAGGACATCGCCACATCCACGCCGATGGGGGAATCCGGACCCGGAGGCACGCGCATGCGTCCCAACACCGCCAACGAAATCCACCGGGCCGTGTCACCCTGCATCGGGCGCAACCGGTAAAACCCGATCGGAAGCCGACCCAACTCCACACCAGACCCCTCCGCCTTGACCCGACGCAGCGTTCGTCCGTCGTAATCCTCCAAAGCCCAATCGCCCGATCCCGCAGGCAACCACACCCTCACCGGCTCCCCCTCGAGAAACACATTGCCCGGAGCCATGTGGTTCACTCCCTCTGCCAGGGCCACCGTCACCGGCCACATCAGCTCCGGCACGCTTAGCGCCCAAATCAAGACCCGGATCCTGAGGAAAGCCCACGTCATGGCAACGACCCTCTCAAACACCCGGACGCCACGCGTTTGGTACCGTCACCTGGCACAACCCCGCACCAGTGGCCCGCCATTTCGAGAAACCCGGCCAACCGACCGCGGAGCGAAGCCCGCTGGATTCGAACGCCGGCCCTGAACAGACTTTCCACCTTTGCGCCGGGTCTTCCCCCGGCCATGGCCGGCCCCCGCCGGCCAACCGCAGCCGCAAGCGGGATCCCGCGCCCGGCCTCAAACACCCGTCACTTCGGCCAGCGGCAGCGTGATCCGCACCACACCCGCAGCCGGTTCGCCCGCCGGAACCACTTCCAGTCGGCCCCGATGCGATTCCACGATCCGCCGGGTCACCGCCAACCCCAGCCCCAGTCCCACGTTCCGTGTCGTGAAAAACGGTTCCCCGGCCTTTTGCGCCGTTTCCTGGGTGAACCCGCTGCCCTGATCCCGGATCTCGATCGCCAGCGCCGGATGACCACTGCCGTTGGTCTGGGTCGCCAACTCCACGTGGACCACGGCCTGATCGGGACTGGATTGCAGCGCGTTCAACAGCACCTCCGTGAGCGCATGACGCAGCGCCCCGCGGTCCCCGCGCACAAACACCGGCCGGCCCGGATCCCGAAACTCCAGTTCCACCCGGCACTGCGGCAGATGCTTGCGCGCCTCCTGAAACGCCTCCTGCACCAGCGGCGCCAGCGGCACGGGTTCGTCCCCCACCACCGCCTCCGCTGCCAGAAACCGCATCTGCTGCAGCAACCGGCTGATCCGCTGCACACCCGTGGCCAGCGCATGATCCAGCGAACGCCGGAACTCCGGATCCTCAAACCGTTCCGACAGGAGCTGCTGATGCGTCGTCAGCGGCACCAGCGCATTGCCAATCTCGTGCACCAGCCGGTCCGCCATGGTCCGCAGCAACCGCAGATGCGCCGTCTCCAGCTCCAGCTTCTGCAGCCGTTCCGCCTGCGTCCGGTCGTCCGCAATCAGCAGCGCCGACGTCAGCGCCCCGCCACTGCCCTGACTACGGAACGGCACGATGCTCACCATGAACACCGTGCCCGGCTGATCCTCCGGCGTGTAACGGAATGTGGGCAGACCCGCACCGGTTTTCAGCACCTGGTACACCTTCGACCCCAACGCCGCCGGCAGATCCGAAAAGTCCGGTTCGCCCGTCCGCCGGCCGCCGCTCCGGAACAACCGCCGCGCCGCCCGATTGGCATGCAGAATCGTCAGGTTCGGCCCCACCACCACACACGCACTGTTCAGCTCCCGCAGAATCTCGGCCAGCATCTGGTGGTTGGCCTGCAACTGATCGTGCAACCAGATGTTCCGCAGCGCCAGACCCACCTGCTCCAGTAAATGAAACACCAGCTCCAGCTCCGCATTGCTCAGCGGTTCACCCGTGATGTGCCCGTCAAACAACGCCACCCCCAGCAAACGCTCGCGGTCCATGATCGGCACCGCCACCTGCATCCCCAGCAACTCAAACTCCTTCTGAGCCTCCGGATCCTGCAACAGCTCCGGACTGTTCCGCCTCAGGATCCGGCCCCATTGCTGCAGCGCACCCCCCAAACCCGCCTCCAGCGACAACTCCACCTGCTCCACCAAACTGCCCGGCATGCTCAACCAACACGCCGCACGCAACCGCTGATCCGCGTCCGCCGACGCTACCCCCGCCGGCTCCAAAACCGGCCGCCGCAAAAACACCACCGCCCGGTTCACCCCAAACAACTCCCGCAACAAAAACAGGAACTGCCGCAGTAAACCCTCCGAATCCAGCGAATGCGTCAAAATGGCCGAAAACTTGCGGAGGATTTCAAACCCCTGCCGCCCCGGCGCCGGACCAGCCGGCACCTCCGGGGCCGCTTCCGGTGGCCGCACCGCCGCCAGCGGAATGAAGTCCGTCCCCGACGACGTCTTGGCAGTCAACCGACTCGTATGCCCGTTGGACGGCGCCGGTTCCACCGCCACCTTCGCACCCACCAAACGCTCCACCACCGCCTGGAAAAGCCGCGGCCGAATCGGCTTGCTCACCACCTGCGACACCCCCTGCAACACCGCCTCCTCCTCCCACTCCGGCTGCCGCGCCCCCGCCAACACCACCAACGGACACTTCGTCGTCCGACGCCGGATCCGCTCAATCATCCACAGCGCCTGCACACCCGTCAAATCCACGTCCACCACACACAACTGCACCAGCCCGTGCGCCAGCAACGGTTCCGATTCCTCCAACGAAATCCGATGCACCACGCGGTACTCCTGTGGATTCAGCGCCGCCCGTACCGCTTCGGCCGTGTCCGGATGATCCGCCAGAACTAGAATGGTCTTCATCCCGTCTTCACACCCCTCGGCGGTGAACCTGCACAAGCCACCTGCGCCGGTTACCCGACAAACCCTCTGCCGCGAACCCTCGCCGGGTCCAGGTCCGCTGCCGCTGGATCATGGATACAATCGCCACGCAGTTAACCGCCTTCGCCGCGGGCCGTCAATGCTCCGCCATGATGCACCATCTCCCGTATCCCGCCCATCGGGCTGCACCCGAAACCGGCATCCGGATCAAACCCGGCCCCTCCCGGGCAAACCCCTGGATCACACCCCGGTGCTTCCCCGGTCCCCACCCGACCCCAACCCCGCCGGCACAGCCACTTCAGACACCCGCGGCAGCCCCTCCAAAAACCGCAAAATCTCCCTCAGCCGCGCCCCCGGTGCCTTCCGTGTCAAACGCGGAAACCGGCCATTCCACTGCAACCAATCCCCCTGCCGGCTCAGCATCAATCGATCCTGCCGCACCTCCACATGCGTGATCCCCCGGGCCGCCGCCGCCAGCTTGATCCGCACCGTCCACAGCAACCATTCCACCGGTTCCGGCAACGGACCAAACCGGTCCCGCAATTCAGCCTCCAGCGCCTTCAACCCCTCCTCATCCGTCACCTGCGCCAGCCGCCGATACACCTCGATCCGATGCCGCGGCTCCGGTACATACCGATGCGGCAAAAACGCCGCCGGGCCCCCAACCTCGCCCGCGCCCCCCGACAGCACATCCAGAAAATCCAGCCGCAGCGTCACCTCCACCCGCCGCGGCAACGGTTTGCCCTGCAGCGCCGCGATGCTCTGCTGCAGCAACTGGCAGTACAGCTCAAACCCCACCGCGGTAATGTGCCCGCTCTGCTCCGGACCCAACAGATTGCCCGCCCCCCGGATCTCCAAATCCCGCATGGCCACCTTGAACCCGCTACCCAACGACGCATACTGCCGCACCGCACTCAACCGTTTCCGCACCTGGGTCAACAACCGCCCGTGCCGCGGCAACAACAAATACGCGTACGCCTGGTGCTTGTAGCGGCCCACCCGGCCCCGCAACTGGTACAAATCGCTCAGCCCGAACCGGTCCGCCCGATCAATGATGATCGTGTTGGCATTCGGGATGTCCAGGCCGCTCTCAATAATCGTCGTGCTCAACAGCACGTCCGCCTCCCCGTTCACAAACCGCGTCATCACCTCCTCCAGCTCCTCCGCCTTCATCTGACCGTGCCCCACCACGATCCGCGCCTCCGGCACCAGCGCCTGCAGCCGCGCCCGCATCGTCTCAATCGTCGTCACCCGATTGTGCAAAAAGTACACCTGGCCGCCCCGGTTCAACTCCCGCAAAATCGCCTGCCGAATCACCCCGTCATCCCACGGAATCACAATCGTCTCCACCGGCAACCGGTCCTGCGGCGGCGTCTGGATCAAACTCAAATCCCGCGCCCCCATCAACGCCAGATACAACGTCCGCGGAATCGGCGTCGCGCTCAACGTCAGCACATCCACCTCCGTCCGCAACTGCTTCAGCCGTTCCTTGTGCAACACGCCGAACCGCTGCTCCTCATCCACCACCACCAACCCCAGATCCCGAAACCGCACATCCGGCTGCAGCAACCGGTGCGTCCCGATCACAATGTCCACCGCCCCGCTGGCCAACCCCTCAATCACCCGCCTCTGCTCCCCGCGGGTCCGAAACCGCGACAACAACTCCACCCGCACCGGGTAATCCGCCATCCGATCCCGAAACGTGTTGTAATGCTGCTGCGCCAGCACCGTCGTGGGCACCAGCACCGCCACCTGCTTGCCGTCCATCACCGCCTTGAACGCCGCCCGCAACGCCACCTCCGTCTTCCCAAAACCCACATCCCCGCACACCAGCCGGTCCATCGGCCGCGGCCGTTCCATGTCCGCCTTCACCTCCGCAATTGTCCGCAACTGGTCCGGCGTCTCCTCATACGGAAACGCCGCCTCAAACTCCCGCTGCCAGGGCGTGTCCGGCCCGAACGCATGCCCCGGCCGCGCCGCCCGCGCCGCCGCCACCGCCAACAGCTCCGCCGCCACATCCCGCACCGCACGCTCCGCACGCTCCCGCGCCAGCCGCCACCGATGCCCGCTCAACGTATGCAGCGGCGGCCGCACCCGGCCCGCACCCACATACTTGCTCACCAAATGCGCCTCGCTCACCGGCACGTACAACCGCGGCGGCGGCTGGCCCGGCTCCTCCGGCGCATACTCCAACACCAGACACTCCGTCCCCCCCGGCCCACCCGCACCCCCCTCCGGCAACGTCGTCAATCCCAGATACCGCCCAATCCCGTAATTCAAATGCACCACCAAATCCCCCACCTCCCACTCCGAAAAATCGATCTCAAACACCGACCGCATCGCCGCCGCATGCCGCGATTTCAGCCGCCGCGGCCGCGGTACCCGGGTCCGACCAAACACCTCCGCATCCGACACCACCACCAAACCTGCACCGGCCGACCAAAACCCGCGCCGCAACGATCCCGCATGCACCTCCGGCCGAAGCCCATCCCCCGCCGGCGTCAAATCCACCCACAACTCCTCAAACCGCTGCCGTTCACCCGTCGTAGGACAAAACACCACCACCGACATCCCCTGCCGCAACCACCGGTGCATCTGCTCGAAAAACGCCCGCCGCTGTACCTCGGCCACCTCCGGCGGCGGCGGCCGCTCCGGCAACGGCCGAAACACCTCAAGGTCCTCCCACACCACCTCCTCCCCGCTCAAACCCGACACCCCTTCCTCCAACCCCACCGCAACCCCCGCCCCGCCACCCTCCACCGACCCCCGCAAACCGTCCGGAGTCTCCCACACCTCCGCCCCGGCACCCAACACCACTTGCGCAGCCGCCCGCGACCGCACCCGATCCTCCACCCCGGCCCAATCACTCCAACACGGATCCTCCACACCCACGCCCTGCAACAATTCCCTCGCCCGCAACCGCACCTCCATCGGATCACTCCACACCACCACCGTCCCCGGCGGCCAATGCTCCGCCAACCCCCCAAGCTCCGGCCCCGCCCCCTCACCAGCCGCCGCACTCCGCAACGCCCGCCGAATCAACCCCAGCTCCCCGGCCGGCCCCAACACCACCGACTCCCGCTGCCCCCGCGAAACCTGCGTCAGCGGATCAAACTCCCGAATCGACTCCACCGTGTCCCCAAAAAACTCCAGCCGCACCGGCCACGGTTCCGTCGGCGGAAACACATCCACAATCCCACCCCGCATCGACACCTCCGGCTTCTGCGTGACCTGCACCTCCGGCTCGTACCCCTGCGCCTCCAGCCACTCCACCAGCTCCAACGGATCGATCCGATCCCCCCGCCGCACCCGCCGCAGCCGCCTCTCCAGCTCCCCGGGCGCAAACGTCCGCTGCATCAACGCCACACCACTCGTCACAATCACCAGCCCCGACCCGCCACCCAACCGCACCTCCGCCAGCCGCACCAGCGTCTCCAGCCGCTCACTCACCGTGTCCACATGCGGCAGCCCATCCTCTCCCGGCAACACCTCCCACGCAGGAAACGTCAACACCTGACCCGCACCCGGTTCCGCCTCCGCCGACCCCGCCCCGGCCCACTCCTCGCGCCCCTCCATCACCCGCAACCACGTCTCCAGGTCCTGCTGAAACCCGTCCAAACGCCGCGCGTCCGGAACCACCACCACCAACGGCCGGTCCCCAAAACAGCGGTGTAACCACGCCACCAAAAAAGGCCGCGCCGGCTCCGCCACCCGACCCGCACAACACACCGCCCCCGCCTCCACACGCCGCACCAGCTCCCGTGCAGCGGGAGTCGTCTCCCACCGGGTCCAACCCGGCACCTCCATGCGCCCGAGCGCTTTCTCCACCAAAAACCGCTGGAACCTGAGCCCGACCCGCCACCCCGTCAAGCACACGCCCCCTCAACCCGACTCCGCCAGCGACCGCGCCAGCAACTGCGCCATGTGCAGCGCGGGCACCGACGCCATATGCGCCACCTGCTGCCGGCAGCTCGTGCCCGACGCCACCACCACCGTCCCATACGGCGTGTGCGCAATCTGCTCCACAAACGGTTCCCCCACCCGCAACGACAACTCATACGTCGCCGCCATCGCCCCAAACGCACCCGCCATCCCGCAACAACCCGTCTCCAACAACCGCACCGTGCGCCCCGGCAGCCGACCCGCCAGCCGCGCCATCACCGGCCCCAACCCCTTCACATGACAATGCGCATGAATCAACACCAGACCGGCCCCGGATTCCCACCGCACCCGATCCGGCTCCGCCGCCAGCGCCCGCTCCACAAACACCTCAAACAACACGCACCGACCCGCCACCGCCTCCGCACCCTCCAACCCCAACTGCCCGTAATCCTCCGCAAACATCGTGTAACACGACGGCTCCAAAAACACCACCGGCACCCGCGGATCCTCCCCCCGCAGCAAATCCAGGTTCCACCGACCCAACGCCCGCGCACGCTCCAGATCCCCCTGACTGAACGCCGGCCGACCACAACAACGCCGACCCCGCACCAGCTCCACCTGATACCCCAACGCCTCCAACACCCGCACCGCCGCCCGACCCACCCCGGGCTCGTGATACCGCACAAACGTGTCATCCCACAAAAGCACCCGGCCACGATCCCCGCCCCCCACACGACCCCGCCGCGCAAACCACCGGTCAAACCGCTCCCGCGCAAACGCCGGCAACGGCCGCTCCGCCGAAATCCCCAAAACCCTCTCCATCCCCCACCGCACCCACCGCCACCGGAGCATCGCATTCGCCAACCGCGGAAACCGCGTCCCCCACGGCCCCAACAAATCCACCCGACTCACCCACCACGCCCCCCACGGCATCCCCACCGCCCGATGCCGCGCCTGCAACAAATCCGCCTTCAATAACGCCAGATTCACATTCGACGGACACTCCACCTCACACCCCCGACACCCCAAACAACTCTCCAGAGCCAACTGTAACTCCTCCGAATCCCACAAACTCCGCCCCTCCAGCCCCCGACCCTCCAGGACCGACCGGATCAAATTGGCCCGGCCCCGCGTCGTCAGCGCCTCCCAGCCCGTCACCGGCCACGTCGGACACATCACCGGCGTCGACTTCAAACATCCCCCACACCCGTTGCACTGCTCCAGGTTCGCCACCAACGATCCGTCCCGCGGCCCGTACACCAACATCGGCTCAAACGGCAGCTTCAACTCGTACCCCGGCCCCTGCCGCAAATCCCGGTCACACGCATACCGACCGTCCGGAATGATCTTTCCCGGATTGAACAGTTGATGCGGATCAAACGACCGTTTGATCTCCCGCATCGCCCCCAGCAGATCCTCCCCCAACTGCGCCTCCATGAACTCCGTCCGCGCGATCCCCACCCCGTGCTCCGCCGCCAGCGACCCCCCAAAACACGCCACCAACCGCGACACCCCCTCCGCCACCTGCCGTAACCGCCGCACATCCTCCGCCCGATGCAGATCCAACACCGGCCGCACATGCAGCAGACCCGAGGCCGCATGCCCGTAAAACGACGCCTCCAAACCCAGCTCACCCAACAACCCCTCCAACGCCTCCACATACGCCGGTAACCGTTCCGGCCGCACCGCCGTGTCCTCAATGATCGTCGTCGGCTTGGCCGGCCCCTTCCGACTCGTCAGCAGGGACAACCCCGCCTTTCGCAGCGACCACACCAGCCGCATCTCCCGTTCCCCGCGCAACACCAGACAACCCAAACCCAACCGCCGCCGCTCCAGAGCCGCCAGCTTCTCCTCCACCGCCTCCAGAAACTCCACCACCAACAGCGACTCGCACGGACGGTCGTCCAACCCCAGCAGCGCGCGCGCCTCCGCAAACGCCGGTTGCCCCCGCGTCTGATCCAGCAGCAACCGGTCCAGATGCTCCACCGCCGCCGGCTTCAAATCCAGCACCGCCACCGCCGCCTCCAACGCCTCCCGACGCGTCGCAAAAAACAAAATCCCCAACCCCTTCTCCGCCGGCAGCGGCACCACCCGCAACACCGCACTCAAAATCCCCGCCAGCGTCCCTTCACTGCCGCAGATCAACTGCACCAGATCCCCCGGCCGCTCCAGGTACCGGTCCAACGCATACCCGGGCCAGCGCTTCAACAGCCCCGGCGGCATCCGCTCCCGAATCCGCAGCTCGTGCAACTGCACCACGTCATCCGCCACCCGACGCTGCGCCGGCAACGCATCCTCCCCGGGCCGCAACCACCGGATCCGCCCATCCGACAACACCACCTCCACCGCCACCACGTGATCCGCCGTCGTCCCGTACCACGGCGCCCGTGCCCCCGACGAATTGTTCGCAATCATCCCTCCAATCGTCGCACGGTCACTCGTCGCCACGTCCGGCCCGAAACAAAACCCGTGCGGCCGCAAAAACGCATTCAACCGATCCAACACCACCCCCGCCTCCACCTCCACCGTCCGCGTCTCCGGATCCAACCGCCGGATCTCCCGCAGGTGGCGCGAAAAATCCATCACCACCCCGTCGCCCAGGGCGCCCCCCGCCAGACCCGTGCCGGCCCCCCGCGGGATCACACTCAAACCCGCCTCCAACGCCGCCTTCACCAGCGCACTGGCCTGCCGCCCGTTCCGCGGAAACGCCACCGCCGCCGGCTCAATCCGGTAAATCGAGGCGTCCGTCGCGTACAACTGACGGGTCACATTGTCGAACGCCACCTCACACGAGGCCGCCGACAACAACGCGCGCTGCTGCGTCGTGGTCATGGGTCCACCAACGGTTCCCCGCCCATCCACACCCCACCGCTTCCCCGCGCCCGCCTGCCTCCGCCACCCGCACCGCCCGGCCGAACTGCCCGGCCAACCCGCCGTCCACACCCGCCCCCGAATCCATCCCGGCAGCCCCGCCCCATCCCGCGGGACGCCCGGATCACGACGACGGGCCCTCGCCCGGGTCCGCATCCTCACCCGCCGCCAGTTTCCGCACCTGCAACGGAATGCTCACCAGCGGCTCGCCGTCCATCCGAATGTCCACCGCATACAACCCCGGCGCCGGAAACGACACCTGCTGCATGTTGAAAATGAAATTCCGCGTCGCAAAATGCGTCTCCTCCGGCAGGTAGATCTCAAACCCGATCTCCAAAGGCGGCACAATCGGCCGCCCGTCCGCGTCCATCAACTGCAACTGCAACCGATGCACCCCCTCGTCCGCCGTGGTGAACGTCAAACGCAACGCCACCGCACATTGCGGGTGCACCGCCGGCATCCGCGGCGCACAAATCGTGTCGAATGCACCCAGCAAATTCAACTTGCCGCGATCATCCGTGGCGGCATCGCACAGGACGGCCACCTGCACGTTCATGCCCCCGAGTCTACAACCCGCCCCCGACCCGCACCAGTCACACCTTGCCGCACCCCCTGAACCCCCGCGCACCGCCACCATTCCCCAAGGGCCCCTCGTGACACCCACCCGGCCCGAAAGGACCGCCTCCCCTGACTCCGCAAAACCACGGGCACCATGAACCTCGCTCCCCCGGCGGCTCCGTCCCCTCACAACCCGCCCCGCAGAATCCAACCGCCCTCCGCTCCAAACCCCCTCTCCATGTCCGACCTCCGAACCCTTTGTGTCACCGGTGTTCCTCCACTCCGCACCCTCGTGGGGGGCGGCGCGCAGAGCGACCTGCACCCGGCAGTGCTGGTACAGACGCCGGAACGGATCAGCTACGACCCCGGTCGGAAATGTTGTCCGGGACGGTCGATGGGTGTAGAGTCGAGATGCTGCGAACCGGCTGGTTTGCTGCATGGATGGCCGGGTGCGTTATTCGTGGAGCGGTGTCCGCGACCTCACCGGCCGGGCTCGCCATTGCGACGAGTGATCAAATTGCTGACCACTGCCCGGCACTTCAAGCAGACCGGACCTGCAAATCTTCCCCGTTCAACCCGCATGGACGACCTGAACTGGAAGTCCCCATGGGCCGTTTCCCCGTTGTGCCCGGCGTTCCGGCTTGCGACGGCCGGGCAGCCCGTGCCTTCTGCGGTTACCGAGGCTCGCACCGAGCGATCGACCACGATCGAGACCGTGTTCATCGATGGCGCCGGACAACCCTTGAGGAAAGACCGGGACCGGCATTTGCGTGTTTCTCCGGGAAGACACCGTGTCGAGTTTCGCTTCGGACCCACGCAGGTTGCGGCAGACGACCCGTCGCGGCCCGGCATCCCCACTGTCTGGCCGGCCCGGGATTGGCGCCGGGCGGTGTGTTCTGCCGGTTCGAAGCGCGGCGTGGGTGGTGTGCGGCCCTCGCTTCCAGCCAGACGACGTGCTGGTGAGTTGATCTCGCGATTGCACGAGTTTCATCCCGAACTCCGGCTGCCCCCGGAGCCATTCTTCCGCTTTTTCGCCGACGCGGCCAACCTCGACGCGCTCACGCCGCCGCGGCTGCATGTTTACATCGCCTCGCCGTTGCCCACCGAGATGAAAACCGGCACGCTGATGAATGACCGGCTGCGTGTGCACGGTCTGCCGTTGCACCGGTGCACCCGCGTCAACGTCTGGCAGCCGCCGCATCGATTCATGGACGAACCAATTCGTGGCCCTTATCGGCAATCGATTCACGAACACACTTTCGAGGTGCGCCACGGCGGCACGCCCGCCCGCAACCACGTGCGCCACGCTGTGCCGTTGGATTGGCCGGTTCAGCGCCGGCCGGGGCGGCCGAGCATCGAGCGGAGCTTCCGGTTTCGTTCCGAAGCCTTGCGCGGACGCTCCCCGGCAACGCAGCCAACTCCCGTATGACAACTTCAAACCCCACCACTCGTGCTCCGCGGCCTTACCTCGCGCTGGCCGGCTGGGTGTTGCTCTGTTTTGCCGCCGCGTCATTCGGCGGTTTGTTCATGCCGGGCGAATGGTATGCCGGACTGAAGAAACCGTCGTGGAATCCGCCGGCCCGGGTGTTCGGACCGGTGTGGACGGCGCTCTACACGATGATGGCGGTGGCGGCCTGGCTGGTGTGGAAGCGCGGCGGGTTCGCGGCACAGCGCCGGCCGCTCGCACTCTTCCTCGTGCAGCTGGCACTCAACGCTGCGTGGACGCCGCTGTTCTTCGGGCTGCATTGGACCGGCGTGGCCTTCGCCGAAATCGTGCTGCTTTGGCTGGCAATTGCGGCGACGATCGCCGCGTTTCGTCCGGTCAGCCGCGTCGCCGCGTGGCTGCTCGTGCCCTATCTGACGTGGGTCGGTTTTGCGGCGGTATTGAATTTCACGCTCTGGCGCTTGAACTCCTGACCTTTCCACTTTCAAATGACCACGCACTCTGCAACCTCTCTCCGGCAGATCACCACGCTCGCATTGACCCTTGTGATTGGTACCATGAACGCGGATGCCGCTTCCGAGATCATCCTTTTCGACTTCACGACCTCCACGAATTCACCCGGGTGGCAGGTCGTCAACGACGATGTCATGGGCGGCGTGTCCACCAGCCGCTTTGAAGTTCTTCCCCATGGCGCGGTGTTCAGCGGCGTCTTATCGCTGGAAAACAACGGTGGTTTTGCCTCGGTCCGCTCCTCGCCGATCCGCCAGAGCCTCAGCGGCTTCGATGCCTTCGTGATCCGGGTGCGCGGCGATGGTCGCCGCTACAAATTCACCGTGCGAACCGGGACGGGTTTCGACACGCCGCTTTACCAATGCGACTTCACCACGAAACGCGGCGAGTGGGAGGAGCACCGGCTGCCGTTCAAAGACTTCATCCCGACCTTTCGCGGACGGGTTTTGACCGACGCGCCGCCGCTGAACCCCGCCAAAGTGGCCTCGGTGGGATTCTTGATTTCCGACAAGCAGGAGGGTCCTTTCCAACTGGAAGTGGCGTGGATTAAAGCGTCAGCCAGCGCAGGCGAATGAGCATGAACGTCCTTGTCACCGCGGCGGCTTCCCCGGCCGGGCCGTGGTTGCACGGCCGGCGCAAGCGCCGGGTTGGGCACGCCCGCCGAACACCCGGCCCTGGCGACCGCCCGCCCGGCCGTCGCGCCGAACGCCCGGAGCGCCGGCTTCCTCGATGCCGCCAATCAAAACCTCGGCCACCTTGAAACCCAGGTTTTCCACGACATCAAGAGAGAGCCTCCAGCGCCAGACGCTCCGGCGCGCCGCCCGGTCCAAACCTGCCGCCAATCTCCCGCCCCGGGGCTGCCCGGTCTGCGGCCGGGCCTTGAGCCGCTGCTCCCCGGGCGACGACCGCACCCCCCAGAGCCCTTCCAGCCACATCACCATCCGACGCACCCGCGGCCAGTCCAAGCGCTGACGCAGGTGGCGTACCTGACGACCAACCCTTTGGAGCGGGCATGAGGGCAGGTTGGCCTGCGTCTTTTTGCCTGTCTTTCGGTCCATTGTTTGTGGTGGCCCGTCCGCCGTGCGGCGCGAGTCGCAGCAACTCTGCCGTCCTGGAACTCGACGGGAAGCGTCCAGTCGCTCGCGCCAACCTCCATCGGGATTCGAATGTCCCGAACCGTCGGTCCCTCTGTGCCGGGACACAAAAACGTCCATGGAGCGCTGCCAATTCGCCATTGCGCCCCTTGGCCGACTGAGCGCCGGGCTGACGGCCTCTCGTAAACCCGCAGTGGAGCACCTCAGCCCGGCGCGTTGCGGTCGCATGTGAAAGTTCCACGTTCGCAAACACGTCCAAAGAAGTCTACCGATGGAACCCGGCGACCGACGCCCTCACCGCGCCAACATCCGCCCCGCTCAACAACCAAAGCGCCTCTTCGTAACCCTTGATCTCCGGGTGCGCATTGAAGCGATTGCCCGCTCCAGCAATCCGGTTGGCCGTCATGCTTCTCACCCGCTTCGTCAGCAACCATGGATCGAAGGCGCCGGGCAACCAGGCGGTCGTATCGGTCACGGCTTCAGTGGGAAACGGCGTACACGAACAGGGCGGTGCCCATACCGCAGGTCATGAGCGCCTTGATCACCCAATACATCCCCACTCGCAGTGCAGCAACCCGGGCGTGTCCCTGTGAAACGACCCACTGCAGCGAGCTATCGAAGTTCTCGATCACCGCGGGCGGGAGCTCCAGCGTGGTGCGCATTTTCACGCACAAGCGGTCGACAGCCAGCAGAACAACCAATCCGGGGGACAAGACAACCGACAATCAACCAGCGCAACACGCGCCAGTGTCGGCTGCGCTTGTCCAGGCAAGCTGCAGAATCGGGGACCACCTGTCGTTCCCCGGTTGGAAGGCCGACGTTGTGCGTGTGTGCTAACGACCCGGGCTCGGCCCCCGGGCACACAAGGAGGCCCGCTTGCAATCCCGCTGCAAGGGCCGCATTCCATGCAGCGCGTGATCGGGCAGCGTAATGATCACCAGAACCACGCACGCCATGCCCGGGCCACAACAAGGAGCACGATGTAGCTGGCGATGTTGGCAATGGCTGACATGCGGTAAATCCCCCGAACAGGTTCCGGCTCCTTCCGCATGCTCCATCGAAGGAACCAACCCTCAATGAAAATGCTGAGAACGCACGCCAGAACGTAGGCCATGACGACGTAGGTCTCGAAATACGGGCCCGGGCCGACTGTCCGTGTACCACTCGGCAAGATCTTCGGAACGAGGCCCGAAGGCAGAACAAGGCTGATCAGGAAGCCGACACCCCCCGAAAGGATGTTCGCGCCCAGCACGTCACCAAAACCCGGGCGCGTTGGATGAGTGCTCAATCGTCGGTAGCAAAGAAACTCGGTAACGAGGGCTGCAATGCCGGCAACCGGAAACAGCAGCGGCCAAATAAACGGCGCCATGAACGCGGGGAATATGATATTCGCAAGTATCGGCGTCATCGTATACGAGTGGCCCGGCATTTACCTGAGCACCATTGGATCGTGGAATGCAGTCGCCATATCGCTCGGATACAACTGTGGCTTGGCGTCTAGAGCTGTCAAACAAAAACGTCGCGCGCTGACCGATGTTCGTTTATTGAGCCCGACCAGCAAATAAGCCACCGACCCTCTGACGGCCTGCGGTCGATTTCCCGGACCCGCTTCGGGAAGCTGATGCGTTAAATGATGCGGTGCCGCTGCGCCTCGGGTGCCACGAGACACCGGGAAGCGAGGAGTTGCGTGATTCCTTCTCACAATAAACGCCACGTTCGTGCCTGGCGTGGTGTTTTGGCGTCACGCCCGGGGTGTGCAAGTGTACCCGCCTGGCGCCCCGGCTGCCGCTGACGATCAAGCTGGCGGCCACCAACGTGGTTTACGGCGCGCTGCTCCTGCTGGCCTACGGCGTCGGGCACTGCGCGGTGATTGTCGCTGCAGGCACATCCGCCGAATTGGTGCAAAAGCTGCTCGACTGGAACGAGCAATCAAAAGGGTTGACGATACTCAAGATTGTGTGTGGTGTGCTGGTGATGCTGGGCGGCGTGTGGCTGGTGTACACCGGGCCATGAGCCGGACGGGCGTAAAGGCGCGATTCACCTTAAAGAAACTGTTGTTCCCAGCAGGAGGGTGAAAGTAGCGCGACGTGCGCCCGGCGTTGGTGGTGCAAGCGCCGGAGCTGCTCGTCCACGACCTGGACCGGAATCTTGTCCGGGATGGTCGGTGGATGTACAGTTGGGATGCTGAGAACCGGCTGGTGCGCCTGATGAGCTGGGGCAATGTGGATCGGCGTCGGGTGGACTGGACGTACGATCCGTTGGGGGTCGGGCACGGCAGGTGCGCCGCGTCTGGACCAACAGCACGAAGCGGACGGAGGACGGCACAGGCCTGGTGCTGTACGAATACCGCGCCCACAGTCCCGCCCTGGGAAGGTGGTTGAGCCGGGATCCGATTGAGGAGCAGGGTAGAGCGAACCTGTTTGCATTCTGCGTGAATCAAGCGGTTGGGACCACCGATTATTTGGGATTGCAGTTTGCGCCGCCAGGTTGGCCCCGGGCTGGTCCCGGATCACCTCCGTTTCCACCACCGCAGCCTCCTTTGCCGCAACCGCCGCAAACTCATGATCCGGAAGAATTCGCCTTGTGGAGGCGGGTCGTCGATGGCAGCGACAAGAAGTTCCTTGAACGGCTCTGTACGCGTGTGATAAGCACGTGTAGTGGTTTCCGAACGCACGTTCAGCATTACAAGTCTGCGCAGGAGCCTTGCCCGGGGCCGCCTCACCTGTGGGGCCGGCGATTCAGTGGGCGCGAAGTCACGACGCCTGAGAAGCATTGCAATCGATTGGTATGTGGTCCCTGCAACAACAATGGTACAGCTCTGAAGCATGGGTCGGGCGCGGGCAAACCAGGCACGAGCGCATCTGATGAAGAGATCATGGACTGCATTCAGATGGAAAACCTGATCGGCGGTACAACGTTCCAACATACGTGTGTAGTACCTGCGCGAGGCAGGCGGTGCGGGATTGTGGCCTCGCATGTCAGTGACGTACATACAAGTTGTAGCCTATGTTGGGTCTTATTGTCCCTACCCTGGTGATTGCTGCAGTAATAGTGTGTGGCGTGCGCGTGGTGCGGACGCTTCGTGCACAAAAGTCTCGCGGAAAGCTACTGCTGTTTGTCCTCCTAACTGTATGCGCCGTTGCTGTCGGCATCCAATACGGGGTTCTCCATGTATTTCCATTAAGCGAGCGTTCCGGGGTACAGGGCATACCAATGCCATTAGTGATGTTTGTCAACGAAGATGGCCAATGGACATGCTATGCGATTCCCACCCCGGTCGGGTATTATTGTATGGTTGCAAACGTATTGGCTCCCGTCCTGGTTGTGTGGTCGGCGTGGTTATTGGGTGGAAGGTTGTGGCGTCTTAAGGGGAAAGGGGGTAGGAAAACGCCTCAGCAGCCGAGCAACACCAACATGTAGAGAATACATCCCGGTCAGGTGTGAAAGTTGGCCCTGTGCACTCAATGTGGGACGGGATTAGAGGCATTGGCGAGCGGGCCTCCTGACCTGCAAGGGTCCGATGCGCCCGTGGAAAAGAACAAGGGCAAGTGCGCGTGTAGAACGAGATGCACCTGACGATCGTGAGCATACGGACGATGGGCGTGCCAGCGATGAGGGTGCGGCGGTGCAGCCAAGGGAGACACCCTCTCGTCACGGTCCGTGGAAGCATGCGGCACGGGGGACCGTGCCCTCCCCCGCCATTGCCAAATCAAGGCACCCTGGCGCATTTGCCAGGCCGGGAGGGACCGCGTCCCCACGGCCAGCAAGAATATGGGGCGCAGAGGCCTGTGCCCCTCCCGGCGGGCGATCACCGGCCCAATATGTTCAGTCGCCGAGGACGGCGACCCTGTGGAGCGGCGTGAGCCGCCGCATGGGCGGGCACTGGGGACCGTGCCCCCTCCCGGTGTGGCACCCAACTTAGGGCATGCTGCGACATCGGCCCGTCCGCGAGGGACCGCGTGGTTGCGATCTGCGTCCGGCCGGGAGCGGGGACGGTACGCCCCCCGGATTTTTGCCGAATCGCAAGGCCCTCCGCGAACTCCGTCAGGTCGGGATGTGCCGCGTCCCCGCGGTCCGAAGAATGCCGGGCACCGGGGGCGATGGCCCTTCTGCAGTGGTGCCAGCTCTTAGCGCGCCCCGGAACACCGGACAGCAGAGGGACCGCGTGGCGGACGTCGGCAAGCAGGCGCCCGCGCAGGCAAGCCAAGGGCCGTGGGTCCCTCAGGGCGCCTGGTGCAACGGCAAATCCGAAGCGGACTTCCCTTGGAGCCCGCCGGCTGGCCCTCCCCGAAGCCCTCTCCGTTTCCAACCTCTGTGCCCTCTGTGTCTCCGGGGTTTAATCGCTGCGTGCCTCCGTGGTGGAACGCGCGGTGCCTCGCGCCCGAAGAAATTTCTCCACGTACTTGCCCAGCAGATCCGCCTCCAGGTTCACCACATCACCCACCCTGCGTGTGCGCAGGTTCGTCACCTCATAGGTGTGGGGAATGATCCAGATCCGAAAACCGCGCCGGTTCACCCCCGCGACCGTGAGGCTGATTCCGTCCACGGCGACGGACCCCTTGTACACAATGTACCGCATCACCTCCGGCGGGGCGGCAATGTCCAGCACATGATCCTGCCCGGCTCGTTCCCATCGGGTGATCCGGCCCACGCCGTCGATGTGGCCGGTGACGAAATGTCCCCCGAACTCGCCCCCGGCACGCAGCGGCCGTTCCAGGTTCACCAGGCTGCCGGGCTGGAGATACTGGAAGTTGGTTCGTTCCCACGTCTCCCGCAAAAGGTCGAACCGCACCAGCGTGGACCCGGCACGTTTCCGGACCTGCACGGCGGTCAGGCAACAACCGTTCACGGCCAGGCTGCCCCCCACTTTCAACCCCCGGCCGGTCTTTCGAGCCCGGACGGTCAGTTCGATGGCCCTGGCGCCGGGCTGGATTTCCACCACTTCCCCCGCTTCCTCGACGATGCCCGTAAACATGCAGGCATGGTGGGAACTCAACCGCCCACCATGCAAGCCCCGCCTTGTCAACGGGGACCCGCGACGCTTCGAGACCCTCGCGCGGGCCGAACGTCCCTGCTGGATTGCATCAGGTGCGCCCGGGATGCCGTGTGGGCGGCCGGGGAGGGAACAAGAGATGACCTTGGTGGCCGGCCCACGCCGCAGGCGCGGCCGCAGCCCGGGGGGTCGAGGGATCAAAAAATGACGTGAATCGGAAGAGCCGGCCGGTTATGACGTGGGCATGCGCTCTCTCCTGATCGGCATCGACAGCGGAACCCAGTCCACCAAAGCGTTGGTGGTGGATGCTCGCAGCGGCCGCGTGCTGGGTGCGGCCGCCCAGGCCTACGATCTCATCCCCAACCTCCCGCCCGGAGCCAAGGAACAACATCCGCACACATGGCGGGACGCCACCATCAAGGCGGTGCGCGCCGCCCTGCGGGCCGCCGGGGCGCGACCTTCCGAGGTGGTCGCCATCGGAGTCTCGGGTCAGCAGCACGGGTTTGTGCCCCTGGACAAAAACGGCGAGGTAATCCGCCCGGCCAAGTTGTGGTGTGACACCTCCACCGCGGCCGAGTGCGAGGAAATCATGGCGGCCCTGGGCGGATTCAAAGCCACCCTTCGCTTGCAGGGCATCGCCGTGCTGCCGGGCTTCACCGCGTCCAAGATCCTGTGGCTGAAGAAGCATGAACCGGAAAACTATGCGCGGCTGGCCACGGTGCTGTTGCCCCATGACTACCTCAACTTCTGGCTCACCGGCGAACGGGTGATGGAGTACGGCGACGCCAGCGGCACGGCCTTGATGGACATCCGGAAACGCCGGTGGTGCGAGGCGACCATCCGTGCCATTGATCCGGAGTTGATGGACAAGCTGCCGCCCTTGATCCCCAGCGACCAGCCGGCCGGCCGATTGCGGCCGGAGGCCGCGCGGCAGTTGGGGCTGGAGCCGGGTGTCCTCGTGAGCGCCGGCGGGGGCGACAACATGATGGGCGCCATCGGCACCGGAAACACCCGTCCGGGCATCGTCACCGCCAGCTTCGGCACCAGTGGCACCATTTACGCCTGCTCGGAAAAGCCCGTGGTGGATCCCGCCGGTGAAATAGCCGCTTTCTGCGATTCAACCAATCGATGGTTGCCCCTGCTCTGCACCATGAATGTGACCGTGGCCACCGAGATGATGCGGCAGGACTTCGGGTACACCCACGCCCAGTTCGAAAAAAAGGCCGCCCAGGTCCCGCCCGGTGCGCATGGTCTGCTGCTGCTGCCCTACCTCGAAGGCGAACGCACGCCCAACGTGCCCGACGGCACGGGCGTGATGATCGGCATCAACCCGCGAACGTTCAGCGCCAGCCACTATTGTCGGGCTGCCATGGAAGGCGTGACACTGGGCATGAACTACGGACTGCAACGGCTGGTGCGGCTCGGAGTGCGGGCCGACCAGATCCGGGCCACCGGGGGCGGATCCAAATCGCGCCTCTGGCGACAGATCATGGCGGATGTGTTCAACGCCGAAGTGGTGACTTTGAAGGTCTCCGAGGGGGCTGCCTATGGCGCGGCCCTGCAGGCCCTGTGGTGCTGGCGGTTGCAAAAAGGTGAGAAGGTGGCCATCCACGAAATCACCGATGCCTTCGTGAAAATAAACCCCGCAGAAACCACGCGGCCCCGGCCGGAAGCCGTGGCGGTGTATCGGGAACTGCAGGCCCTGCAGGATGAACTGTCGCGCCGACTGCGACCCCTTTTCCCGCAACACCGCCAGTTCGTGCTGCGTCACGGCTGAAACGTTGGGACCTTGCCAATGGTGGGCGGCCGCGGTCCCTGCCGGTGGCTTTGAACTCACGCGTCGGGAGGGCTACCCCCGCTCGAGGAGTGATACGGGGCTGTTGCCTCCGGTTTCCCGGTCCCGGCACGGCGATGACTTCCGCAGACAACCTCGGCACCGGTTCCTCACCGCCGGGCCGCGTTCAAGCTCCCACCAAAGCCCGGGGCCCGGAACCACCCGTATGACCCTGCAGGATTCGTGACGATCCCCTGGCGCATTGGGGCAAAGTTTCAGGGGGAACGGCGGAACCGATGTGGATCGGAGCCGGGGCCGCGGGGCCGGTTGTAACCTCCGGCCCCGGCCCCGGCTCCATTTGCGGAGAGACGTAACCGCGCCCGGTTGTCGAGGTGGCGGTTCCGTGCAAATTTGCTGATGTGAAAGGGCGTATGAATGATGCTTCGGTGGGGTCATGGTTGGGGGTGATCCTGGCCATCGTGGTGGCTGTGATCTGGTTGCGGCGATCCGCTGTGGCAGCGGGGCTGACCCCGGAGCAGGTCCGGGCGCATCTGAAGGCCGGTGCGCAGGTGGTGGACGTGCGCACCCCGGAGGAATATCGTCAGGGGCATGTCTCCGGAGCGACCAATGTGCCGTTGGACCAGATTCGGGCCCGCGCACCGCAGGTGTTTCCCGACAAGCAGCGGCCCTTGTTGCTGTATTGTCGCAGCGGTCGGCGAAGCAGCCTGGCGGAACAGGAACTGAAACAGATCGGTTACACGAATGTCTGGAGCCTGGGCGGCCTGGATCGTGCCCGCAGTTTGGTCGAATCGGCCAGAACTGACACCTCCGACACCGAACGGCCCTCGCGGCCGGCTGCCGGCGAATCCACGTCTCGGCCCCGCTGAACCCGAACAGGCGGCATCCGGTCTGCTTTGTGACCTCGCTGATCTTGCCGGGGGGGGCGGTCCCATCGGGTGGCGGTCCAAAGCCGTTCCCAAATCCAGCCGGCGCGAAAAGCCCATCGGAATTCGCAACCCCAACGCGACTGTTGTGCCCGACCCGTATGGTGCACGCTCCGCCCTGCCCGTTGATGCACTCCAGAGGCACAGAGGCAGATGCACGGAGGAAAGTGGGCCGCCAGAGACCGGGCGGACCCGGGAGTGGGAGGTGACTCAACGATCAAGCAAGTGGGCCGAGGGTGTCTTGTCCTCTGACTTCTTCCCATTTGCCGCGGTGACACCCGGGCTTCAGCCGATGTGACCTCGGTTATGATGCCGAGGCTCGGGCCGCAGACTTTCCCCGGGTGATGCCGGCGGGGTTGGTGGGGGTGGTTTGTGTGGAGTAGCAGGTGGCAGCAGTGCGGTTTGCAGGGGCGGTTTGCGGCGTTGGTGTGATGCTTGACAGTCGGGCGGGGGCGTTCTAGGAATGGCGGCGCTCTTTGAGAGAGGAGTGGCCGGTCCGAGGGACCGGCTGAACAAGGACCTTCACAAGCCAATGTGACGGGAACCCCGTGCGAATCGGGGACGGTTGCGCCACTGTAACGGGTGACGAGCTCCCAGAGGCCACTGCGCCGCAAGGCGTGGGAAGGCGGGAGTAAGGTTTGGAGCCCGGAGTCAGGAGACCGATTGGCTTGTGCTCGTCAGGGCGTCGCCCCGGAGGCGATGCCCACTTCTCCGCAAAAGAGAAGGATGAGGCCAGTCCGAAACCGGCACGCCGTGGGTGCGGATTGTGTCGGGGAAACCGGATTTTTGCGAAAACGCCTTCCTTCGTGTTTTGCCGGAGGAAGGCGTTTTTGTTTCGGCAACCCGGAGCCGAAACCGGTTGGCGCCTGATCCGGCCTGGTCTCGTCCCGGGACAAATCAAGAACCGCGTGTCCGGGGCGCGGGTCATCCTGGGCAGGAGAGGAGGATCGGTACGTCATGAAACGGAGTGTGCTGGGTTGGATGGGCCTTGGTTTGGTGGTGGCCCTTGGGTCGGGTCGTGCGCCGGCTGCCACGTTTGCGGACATTGAGTTCTGGGTTGGCAGTGGCACCAACCAGGCCGCGTTGGTGATTGATTGGGCGGACGGTTTGGGGCCCGAGTCGCTGGTCTGGGGCTATCAATGGGACGGCGACGCCACCGGGTTGGACATGTTGTTGGCGGTGGTGCGGGCGGACTCGCGCCTGTTTGCGCACCTGGGTCAATACGGTTGGGGCACGGCGGTGTATGGGTTGGGGTATGATCGCAATGGCAACGGGGTGTTTGGGGTGTCACCCGACCCGGGGTTTGATGCGCAGGGTGTGGCACTGTCGCTGAGTCCCAATGATGCCCGGGCTGCCACCGATGCGGGCGACCATTGGCGTGAGGGATGGAACACGGGTTACTGGGCCTATTACCTGTCGTCGGATGGCGGGACCACGTGGACCTCGTCGTCGGTGGGGGTGGCAAGCCGGGCGTTGGTTTCCGGGGCATGGGACGGTTGGCGTTTTGCGCCCGGATTTAGTGCGCAGCCTCCGGGGGTGCCGGTACCGGCGCCGGTGCCCGAGCCGGGTACGGTGGCTTTGGTATTGATGGGATTGGCGGGGTGGATTGGTCTGCGGGGCCGAACCCGGTCATGAAACGTGCCTGGTCTCATGCGCTGGCGTGGACGTTTGTTGGGGCGGTCGGCACGACGGCTTCGGCTCTTTCACTGGACGAGCTGGCATGCTGGGCGGGCGCGGGCACGAACCGGGCCGGACTGGTGATCGTATGGCCCGTGCCCGCCGATCCGGTTGTTTGCGGAGATCACCGGGTCGGTTGGCGGGCGCGTGCGTGGGGTTACCGATGGAACGGACGCGCCACCGTGTGGGACATGGTCCGGAGCGTATTGGCTGCGGACCCGCGGTTGTTCGGCGTCGTGTCGGCCGGCGAGACGAACGGCACCGCGTTGTTCGGGCTGGGCTTCGACGCCAACGGGAACGAACGCTTTGGCTTGCGCGGCGCGGGCAGGGTCTGGTTGCCCGAGGCGTTTGGGGGAGGATTGCTGATGTTGGCGCCCGGGGAGCGGACGAATCTGACGTCGCTGGAGCCGGGCGACTGGTTTGCCGACGCAGGCGGTGGCCGCGGTTGGCAGGCGTGGCGTGAGCCGGGGGAAACCGGCGGATGGCTTGCAGCCCCTGCGTCCTCGGATTGGGTGCATGTGGACGCTGCCTGGGCCGCGGCGGAACTGCAAGACGGTGCGTGGCTGGCCCTAACACAGGGGGATTTTGCAGAAGCGCGGCCGCCGAATGACATCCGCGCAGCCGGGCCGCCGGAGCGCCCGTTTGCGACCGCAGTGGTGCAGGTGAAGGGTACCTTGGGCACGCCGCCTTACGACGATCCTGCAGCGCTGTTGGGGAGTCCGTCGCGATGGTTTTATGATCCCTGGGCGGCCGGGTCCGGCCGGGCGGCCATGCGCCGGTCCAGTTTGTGGGAGGCGCCGTTTTACAAATCGTCCGAGACGGGATCCAATGTGCTGGTCACGCTCGGCCCGGGCAGCCGGGTTGTCGTGGCACTGAGTCGGCCGGTCACCAATCACCCAGCCCACCCTTACGGTGTGGATTTCGTGGTGTTTGGCAACGCGTTCTTTGTGACGGGAGTGCCCATGGGGGATGAGGTGGATCCGACTTCGGTGTGGTTGGGTCGGGCGTTGTTTGAGGAACCCATGGTGGTTTCCGTGAGCCCTGGTTACACGGGGCGCCCGGGCGAGGTGGAGACGGACCCGGACACGTGGCCCTGGTACCGGTACGAGACCGGGCCGTTTGCCGACACGGCGTATCCCACGTTGGGATTCTTGTGGGATGCGGCGGCGGGTCGCTGGTCGGAAGAACCCACCGATTTCACGCGGCCGGTGCATCCGCGGCTGCTGGAGTGGCTGGCGGACGGGCCGTGGCGGGCGAGTGAGGTGTTGTCGTGGTACGGCGGGTCCGGCGGCGGCACGGGGTTTGACCTGACGGAATCGGGTTTCGACGTGGTGCGGTACGTGAAGATTGAGGGATTGGACCCGGACCGCGCGTGGGGTGAGGTGGATGCGGTGGCGGCGGTGCGGATGGCGAATTTTGGGGAATCCTGGTTGTTACTGCCGCCGGCTCCAGGGCCCGGAGAAGACGGGTTATGGTTTGTGGATCCGGCGGGTTGGGAGGCGGGAGCGGTTCAAGTGCGGGTGCACGATCTGCCGGGGCCAACCTGGACGCGCGTGGACGGGTTGGGTCCGACGAACCGGCCGCCGGCAGCGCCGGGCTGCGGGTTGATCGGGGTGGAGGCGGAACTGGAGCCGGCCTGGGACGGGCCCGGGACCAACGCGCACTGGGAGTTGCGGGTCAAACTCCCCGCCACGTACGAGGGGGACGGGTCGGACCTGGATGTTTGGTGTTGGAGGGACGGTGTCTGGGTTCGGCAGTCGTTTGATTGGGTGGCGGACCCGGCCGGGATCCGGGTCAGCGCTCACGGGTCCTCGTGGGGTGTGTGGGTGAGTCGGATTGAGCGGCCGGTTTTGGTGGCGGTGCGTTTGGGACGGGAATTGCGGCTGAGCTGTCGCGGCGTGGCGGGTTGGCGGCATGTGTTGGAGGAAAGCCTCGACGGGGTCGGCTGGTCGGAGGTGGATACGGTGTGGCCCTCGGAGCCGGTGGAATTGGAGTGGCGCCGGACCCTGGACCGGCCCGGTCCGGTCTTCTATCGGGTGCGGTTGGAGCGGCCATGAAGATTGTGAGATGGATTTGGCGCAGGGGCCGGGTGGGGTCGTCCGCGTGGGCGCGCGGTCGGGCAGCCGGCTTTACGCTGGTGGAACTGCTGCTGGTGTTGGGGATTGTGGGGCTGCTGGCCGGGCTGCTGCTGCCGGCGTTGGTGCGTGCCAAAGTGGCGGGTCGGCAGGCCCGGTGCGCCGGGCAGCTGCGGCAACTGGCAGTGGCGATGCAGCTGTACCTGGACGACTCCGGCGGTTGGTTTGTGCCCGCGTACGGATACGAAGTGCGTGATGGGGTACGGTATCTGCGGGCGTGGGATTTCACGACCGTGGAGGGAGATCCGGCGCAGGTGTTGCCCGGGACATTGTGGCAGGGCACAACCGCTCCGGCGGTGCACCAATGTCCGGAGTATCGGGGCCCGGCCAACTGGGCCGTCGACCCTTACACGGGTTACAACTACAACACCAGCTACCTGGGCCACGGCCAGTTCGAGTCCATACCCGAACCGGCGCGGCTGGGGGCGGTGCGGCATCCGGCCGGCACGGTGATGTTTGGCGACGGCCAATATGGCGGGGGCGCCAACAAGTTCATGCGGGCGCCGTGGCCCAATCCGGGGGATGCATCCTTTCGCGGGCGTTGGGCGGGGACGCAAGGGTTTCGCCATGGTGGCCGCACCCTGGCGGCGTTTGTGGACGGGCACGGAGAAGCCCTGAAACAGCGGTTTGTGGAAAACGCGGACGGGGCGGCGCGTGTCGCCGCGGGCACGGGCTTTTTGTCGGCGGACAATTCGCTGTACGACCTGGAGTGACCGGGCGGGCGGCGCCACGGGTGGGCCACTCCCATGGATCCGCAGCGGCAGAACAGGTCGGGCAAGCAAACACGAGCCCGGGGGTGGGGCTCGGTTTCGGGGTCAAGGCCAATGAACACGGGCATCCCTCAACGGATCGTATGCCTGAGCGCGGAATCGGCGGACTGGTTGGCGCGGATTGGGGCGTGGAAGCAGGTGGTGGGCGTGACGCGGCACTTTGAGCCCGGGCAGGAGCTGCCGCCGGTGCCCACGGTGGGCGGGTTTGCCGCCGTTCAGGTGGAGAAGGTGTTGGCGCTGCGGCCGGACCTGGTGATTCTGTTTTCGGATGTGCAGGCCGGGTTGGCGTCGCGGCTGGTATCGGCCGGCTGCACCGTGTTTGTGACCAATCCCCGGAGCTTGGCGGAGGTGGAGCTGTCGCTGGCGATGTTGTCCCGGCTGGTGGGCAATCCCCCCGGAGCCGCAATGTGGCTGGAGGAATTTGCGCGGCGGCTGGCGCCGCGGTCCCCGTTACGGCGGCGGGTGCGGGTGTACTTCGAGGAATGGGACAACCCGATGATCACCGGCATTGGTTGGATCAGCGACATGATTGAACGCGCCGGGGGTGAGGATGTTTTTGCGAAGTTGGGCGTGCGCGCGCGTGCGGCCGATCGGGTGGTGACTCCCGACCAGGTTCGAGAGGCGGATCCGGAAGTGATTCTGGCCTGTTGGTGCGGCAAACCGACCGTGGTGGAGCAGATCGTATCGCGACCGGGCTGGGAGAACATCTCGGCGGTGCGACACGGTGCCGTGTTTCCGGTGAAACCCGAACTGTTTTTACAGCCGGGGTTTCGGCTTGTGGAGGGGTACGAACTGTTGCGGTGGATTCTGGAGTCGGTGGCCGCGTGATGGGCGTGGGTGGGACGGCCCGGTGGGGGTTGGTTGGCGGATGGCTTTGGCCGGCATGTTTTGCGGGCGACCGGGTGGGGGCGGTTCGAAACGGGTTGGAAAACCGAAGGGCCGGACCTTGATTTGGTCCGGCCCCTCGGGAGACCCAAAGCACTGAAATTGTCTCGCTTTGCGATGCGGCGCGGCAGCTTTACGCCCTCAACGTCTTGCACACGGTCTGCCTTTTTGCATCGTCAATTTCCGGTTCCAATGTAGCCGGTCCTTGCGGCTCCGGTAGTCCCCAATTCTGGGGACAAAGCCGTATCCGGGTCGGGGGTTGCCCCTCGTGCGCCGGACCGGTGCGTCAAGTGGCGCGGTGCTGCCGCTCTCCGTCCGTCACAAGTGGGCCTTGTCAGCGTAAGCCTTGGAACCAGGTCGGCAGCGTGGTGTTCCCGGGGTGATTCCGGGAGCATCCGCCTTACGACTGGAAGTCGGGGCTGCGCTGGACGCCGGCCTCGTCCAAAGGTTCCTCGACTGCGTTGCGGAGCCACACCGGGTCGAATCCGTCCGAAGAAATCGCCTCCACGCTGACCGTTACCATACGCTCGTCTGATTTGTCGGCCAGCTCGCTCAGGGGGCGAAAGATTTTGAAAAGCTGATCTCTTGTGGCCTTGAAGCGGGTGCGGTAATGGGTTTTTCGTGTCGTGGCGATTTGTCCTCCGGGCGGTCCTCCTCCGGGCGGTTCGCTCAGAATCTGAGGTTGGGGCCCGGCACCTGTGGCGCCATCCTGTCGGGGGCTTGGCGTCGAGGGGTGCGGCACAGCGGCGGGGACCATGAGAAAACCACTCTCGAGGTCAATTTCGTCCTCACGCAACTGCCTGCCCAGGGTGACCTTGTCGGGTGCAATTTGGAATTTGCCGTCCGCTCCCAAAGTTGGTATACCGCCGCTTGCATAGCCAAATATCCCTTCGGACACTCCGCGCACAATGGCCTTGCGGAGGACGTCGGCCGAGGTGATTCGGGGCGGTGCCAGGTCTCGGAAGAACGACTCCAGCACTTCAGCCGTCGGGATGCCCAGCACCGGGGGTTGATCCTGGGCGACCGGTTCGCCGAGTCTGACCCGCTCGATGATCTTGTGCGGTGTAACGCTTTCGTAAACGCGGGGAATGCGATCGCGGATCAGGAGTTCCATGATCCTCTCGTGAACCCCTGTGGCCTGCAGGGGGCGCCCACTGCGTTCCACCCGCTCGATCTCGATTTGGCCACCTTCCATTCGTGGCAACCACACGGCCGCATACAAATCCCGTAAAGCCGCCGTGGCCGCCGCCTGTTCTGTTCGCTTTCTTTCGTTGAGCTGGTCCAGTTGGTCAGGGGTCAGGCGCAGTTGTTGTTTCCGACCCTCCACCCGCTCAATGGCCAACAAGTAGCGCACTGCACGGCGAAGCCCTTCGATCTGTTTTTTGTCCGGGATGGCCAGGCCCAGGCCGTTACGGTAGCGTCTCGGTTTGTCGCCGCACCTGGAGAAGTAATCCCTCGCCCTTCGCTCCTGCTCCTCCCTGCTTTCCACTGCGAACTCCAGGGGCAGATAGGCAACCAGGAATAGCGGCTGCTGGTCCGGGATATCGAGGCTGCGCTCGGGCCAGACAACCACTTCGCAATGTCCCGCAAGCTGAGCTTCGAGCATGGCCTTGAGCCTTTCGTGGACGGGGCCGTGCCCGGGGGTATCGGTTTCCTCCTGTGCCACCACCTGCTCGGCGTCCTCGATCAGCTTGGTGACGTTGGGATCTTTTTTGAAGCAATAGCGGGTACCGTCATGGTGGAGATACAGGCACGTGCTCCGCAGTTCGGAGAGCACGGAGGTGGCGGTGATGTTGTCCAGGTCGGGCGCCAGACATGCCTCGAGCAATTCTTCCTGGGTCACTCCCGGGGGCAACGTTTGCGAGCCCTCGGTCGCATTCCGTTTCAGACCTCCAAAAGAGTAGAGGAGGATGGCGGTGGCCAGGCGCGTGGCCGGTCGGACGCGCCCCAATTCCGGTCGTTCCCGGCTGAGCCGGTCGTCAATCCTTTTTGCCCGTGCGTTTGGGCCATGGATATCTGCGAGGATGACCGGATCGTAGTCATTCTGGACTCCGAGCTCTTTGAGCATTTTCATTCGGACTTCGGGGTCGTGGAGCGGGACGTCACCGGGGCCGAGTAACGGTCCTGCAGTCCCCTGCTTTTTGAGTGAGTACATGCAGGAGGCCAGAAACCGAAGGGCTCCTCTCGTCCGTTGGAAGGCGTCCACGGCCGTCCACCGTTCCCGCATCAGGTCCACGAGGGCCGGGTGGAAGGGGTAGGAACGCTGGAGGCGCTCGCGCCAGTGACGCCCCTGTTCTTCGGCTTCCTGCTGCTCGGAGGGATTCTCGGCACGGGCCATGCGCATTTGAGTCAGCTGCTTCGCGTAGGCTGCTGCCACCTGCGAGGCCACCTGCGGGCGGGGCGGCTCAGCCAGCAACCGACGTTGCAGGATGGGTAGAATCTCGTCGCCCGTGACCGGTTCCCGAAGTTGGTCGACCCGGGCGGCCAATTTGTCGATCTCCGAAAGTAATCCGACGTTGCCCAGGGACTCGCGGGCACTCCAGGTCAGGGAATACACCAGGGCAGCGTTCCGGCTGCCGGCCACTTCCACGGTCAGGTTCTGAAAGAAGTCCTTGGCCTGGCGCTGCAGGGTGGAATCCGAGACCTGCACCGCCCCTGCGCGTTCCATGTATTTCAGGACCTCGTCCAACAGGATCAGCACAGGTCGGCCGCCGGCGCCCTCGGTCAGCATCTTCCGAATCACGTCCCCACCCGGCGCCACACGGTCGCGGTCGTGCCCCTCGACCAGGGCAAACGCACGCTGCGGATCGATCTGCCAGGCGATCCAGCCCCACATGGTCCGGATCGTTCGGCCGTCTGGAAGTTCCTTGCCGTTCCGGGCATCGAACTTTTCGCCGTCGAACACGGCCACGGCCACGTCCCTGGGCCTGGGAAACGACCGTGCTTCGGGGACCGCGTCGAGTACGTCGGGATGGCGTGCGGCATGCAACAACGCCGCCAGCGTATGGGATTTCCCTCCGCCGAAGGGCGTGCGCAGCTTCAAGACCCGATTGTAGCCCGTGGTGCCCGCCAGCGAGGCCAGCACCTCCTGGAGTAATTTGGCCAGGTCAGCCGTCAGATAGGTGGCCCGGAAAAACTCCTCCGGGTCACGGTACACCACCGGCACATTCGAATCTCCGGCCGCAATGGCCCCCAAATCAATGGCAAAAACCGCTTCCGTCAGTGCGCCCGCTTCCACATCCGGGTGCAGCTTCACCAGGTCGGTCCAGGGACGAAGGGCAAGTGTGCTCATGGGTGTGGCTTAGATCGGCAACTGCGCCCGGGCAGAATCGCTTTCCCGGCCCCAGCGCTGAAGCTTCGGGTACAAAACCTCAAGGATGATCCAATTCTTCGGATGGTGGTGGGTGCTCAGTGTCACAGGTGAATCACCTCCATTCCGGTTGCTTTGGCCACAGCGTTGGCCAGGCGGCTGCGATGGCAGCACCGGACATCCCGTTCCACACAGAGCAGGACCGAGGCTTTTTGCCGCATGAGCTGTCCGACCCGGTGCACGTCAGCGGAACGTGCCGGCAGCGTCACCCGTTCGTATCGCTCGAGAAGACGTTGATACGACGCAAATCCGCCCAGGCCGACCCGCTCGGCGCTCGGGATGCCCAAGGAAGGCTCGTGGCGGTACTCCAGCCCCAGCTTCTTGCAGATTTCCCCCAGCCGCACCCCGGAGAATCCGTATTTCCGCGAGACGGGGTTCGCTCGGACGTCAATGACCACTTGGATGCCGTTCTTCAGGAGATCATTCAGGAAGGCATCCACGGACTTGCCCTCGTAACCGGCGGTATAGACCGCCGGTGGCGCCTGGTTCGGCCCGGGTAAAGGGTTGGGCAACAGATCGCTTCGCCCGCTCCTGGTGGCATACCAGGGGTAGCGCGCGTAAACATCGCGGATCAGGGCCTCTGGCTCCATCCTGCCGTATCGGCTCAGAATCTGGCCCACCGCGGCCTGGACGTGTTCAGGCAGCGACTCGATCTGTGCCCGCACACCGGCCCAACCGCCGGCCGCCAGGGCAATTTGGCTGTCATCGGCTGCCACCCACCCGGCCTGACGCAGGCCGCCGAGCTCCCGGTAAAGCGTGAAGGAGAACGGCCCAAATTGGTATGGCACGAAGTCGTAGAAAGCCGGGTCGTCTCTCAACGCCGTTTCCTGACGCAGCAGAAACATGAGCTTCACAAAGACCGTCGGCGAGAGCGCCCGGCCGGCGCGGGCCAAGAGGCTCAAGACTATTTTTTGCCCGGTCAGCATGGGGTTTTTCCCGTGCACGGCCTCATTCTATTTTCGCCCCAGATCGAACAACGTTCCTTCCTCGGCCGCCAGGCGCTGGTCAATCAGCGTCCGCCAGTTGGCCAGCAGCTTCTTCAACGCCTCCTGTTCGGCCGGCGTGGTGATGACGCCGCGCTCGTCTTCCACCGCGCCGGAAAGCGCCCGGCCGGCCAGGGCTTGCGCCACCAGGCGCAACCGCTCCCGGTCGGGCCGCGCCTCGTCCAGGAACTTGTTCAGCGCCCGGGTCTGGTTCTCCACAAGCCACAGGATCCGGTGGAGCGTGTCGATGACCGGAGCCGGGGTGCCGTCGTCCGCCGGCAGGCCCAGTTTCTCATCCCGACCCCGTTCGGTGAAGTCGCGCAACCGATACTTACCCTTTTTCTTTTCCACCAGGGCGTGCCGTCCGGTGGACAACCCCTTCGGCCCGTCCAGCTCCACGTTCTGGCCGTAAGTGAACACGATGGCCTCGCCGGCGTCCAGCTCGGCCGCCTTGTAGGCGTAACGCCAGAGCACGTAGAAACGGCTGGGACCGTCCACCGCCGCCACCCCGCTGCCCGGCAGGCCGAAGATCTTCTCCAGCAGCGTCTCCAGCACCACGCCTTCCACCTCGGCCAGAAACCTGTCCGCCGGGACCTCCTCGCCGTTGGCATACTCGACGCGGGCAAACCGGGTGTAGGCCCGCAGACCCGCGCCCACGGCCGCAATCACCAGGTCCGCTCCCGCAATTCCCATCTTCCAGAGCGTGTCCACCCGTTCGCGGACAATGTGTTCCAACTCCGGGCGAACCTGGTCCTCGTAGGAGCCGACCAACTCCCCTCTCCCTCTGGCAGAGGGGCCGGGGGTGAGGGCGCCTTCCCGCTTGCGCGCGACGAGGAAGATGCTCGACGCAAGGGCAGCGGACTCTTTCGCTAAGACTCTCGCCTGCATCTCTGTGTCCAACGGCCACGCCTCTGTGACCATGAATCCGGCTCGCCGGAGCGCGTCCACAAGCGTGGACCAGCCGAGGGTCGTCTTGTGCGCATAGACGACCACCATCGGCCCGCCCGGCTTGAGCACGCGGTTCGCCTCGGCGAACGACCGGGCCATCATCTGCTCGTACGCCTGCCGCGCGTTCTCCTTGCGGCCGCCGTGCCTGGATGCTTCAGCTACTGCCTCGCCCTTCTTGGGAGTGGCTTCAGCCGCGAAGTGCTCAAGATATAGCTCACCAATGGTGCGGCGGAGCCAGACATAGAAGAAATCGGACAAGTTCGCGTAGGAAACATTATCGTAGTAGGGCGGATCCGTGACGACGGCGTCGAACTGGGTCAGGCTGCCAGCTTGACCAGATCCCCAGGGAAGCGCCATCGCCGTGCCGCGCGTAACGGTGGCGGGAAGGCCGCTGTTCGCTTGAGTTTCAGCAACACCAACGATCCAATCAAGCGCACCTTCTCCTGATCCGGACCCGCCGCCAAATGGTGCTAGCTCAGCAAAGTCCCACACCATCGGCAAAGCCTGGCGTGCGAACATGTTGCCCATGACTTCGCGGGTCACGTGCCAAGTACAGAGCGATGAGTTCAGCATGGCAATTCTATCTACGAGTAGTGCCAAATACGTCGCCACCGCCTTCGCCCGCTCACTTTCCACGCTCGCACGCTCCAACTCTCCCACGCACTGCCTCACCGCCGCGGCGAAGGTGAGCAGGCAGAGCATCTGGCGCGGGGTGAAGAGGTCGCCCCATGTACAGAGGCCGTAGAGGTGCGTCTTGCAAGTGAAGGAGTCCAGGCTTGGGACTGGCTCGCTCGGCACCGTCAGGCCCGTACGCCGGCACAGGGCCTCGATGCGGTTGCGGATGGCTTCGTCGTCCGGGCGGAACTGTGGGAAATCGTCGGCTGAGAGGTAGATCTTGCCCTGCCGGCCGGGCCGAGTGCAGACGATGGCCATCATCTGCTGGCCCATGCGTTTGGCCCGGCCTTCGGCCTTGACGTAATCGCTGTCGGCCACCGTCCCGCAGAAAGGGCAGGTGGCGTTGCCGCCCTTGGAGAAGCCGGCCGGGTCGAACCCGAGGCCCTTTTCGGAGGCACTTTCCACCACCTCGAACCGGACCTGCTTTTGCCCTTTGGGCGCGATCATGCGCAGGGCGACGTAGCGGTCTTTCTTTTTGCAGAGCCAGGTCTGGCGGACCAGCGGGACGGTGGCGCCGCAGTTGGGGTTTTTGCAGCGGACAGTGCGGGTCCAGAGATAGGCCACTGGCACGAGACAGCCGGTCGGGACGGTTTCCCGGGCCTGCCACATGTCGGCCTGGCGGAGTGATTCTGTGGCCCCGGCCTCGGGATCGGGAATGGGCGGGTAAAGGTCGCCGATCTCGGCCTTGACCTTCTGGAGCACCCAGTTGCCCCAGTAACGGACCTCGTTGGCCAAGCCGCCCCAGGTGGTCTCACCGTTGGCGTTCTTGGGACCGGTCAGGCCGCGGGCGGTGGGGTCGGGTTTGCCGTATTTCTGGGGGTAAACGAGGGTGCAGAGTTCGATGATGTGGGCGACGGGGTTGAGGTCGAGGGCGTAGGCCTCGCAGCCCAGGCGCAGGGCTTCGAGTGGGATGGCGCCGCCGCCGGCGAACATGTCCAGCACCTTCGGTCTGGGCGCGCGGCCCTCGAGGATGTCCTCCACGGTGACGGGTTTGCCGGTCTGGGCGGAGAGCCGTTCGGCATGGGCCTGGAGGATGTGGCGCTGCGCCTCGGCGATGGTCTGGGGCGAGCCCGGGTATTGGCAGAGCCGCTCCAGGAATTTGGCGGCGTTGGCGCGGCCGAGGCTTTGCTTTTTGTTGTCGGGCCCGTTGTCGGGGACGAACCGGGCGGCCGGCACCAGGGCTGCATAGACGGCGGCGCGGCAGGCCACCAGCGGCCGGCGCGCCCACCAGAGGTGGAGGGTGGAGATGTGGCCTTTGCGGACGGATTTCTCCCGCGAGGCCTCGGCGCTGATGGCCTGGATGGGCAGGTAATCCTCGATGAGCCGTTTGTCGGGGTCTTTCATGAACGTTCCTCCCTTTTGGCGCGTTCGGCCTCGATGTAGAAGTAGAGGGCGTGGAGTTGATTGGAAAAGCGGTAGGCCCCGGGACCACCTTCGGCGTCTGGCAGGATCACACCCAGTTTTCGCATCCGGGTGAGGAAATTATCGAGGACTTTTTTCTCCTCGGGGGAGAGGGCTTTGAGCAGGTCGGCCCGGCGGAAGGTCAGGCGGAGGGGGTGGGCGGCGAGCTTGCGCAGTATGGAGCGATAGCGTTGGCTGCGGATGGCCTGGAGGACCTGGGGTTCGAGCAGCTTGCGCCCGATGACTTCCGCTGCATCCACGACGCCCCTCGATGCCTCGTGCTCCTTGACGGGCGAGCCGGCGGCCACGCGCCACACAGCGTCGCCGATCTCGTGGGCGAGCACGGGTAAACCGCCGGAGAAACGCACCATAATTCCGAGGGCTGTTTGTTCCACGTCCACTTTGCGTTGTCCGAAGGCTTTGCGGAAGAAGTCCGTGGTTTCCTCCTTCGACCAAGGTTTGATTTCCACCAGGTCAAACACCCGGGCGAGGGAAGGTTGCAGGCCAATCAGCTCGCGGCGGCGCTCCTCCAACCCGACCAACAGCAGGCAGGCGGCCAGGCCGGCGCCGGAGGTGGGCACTTCGTCCACGATGCTTTTGAGCCAGTTGGCGAACTCGGCCGAGCGGGCCAGGCCGTTGATGTCGTCCAGAATCAGGAGCAGCGCCTTTCGTTCTCCCTGCAACTGTTCCAGTAGCCGGCGGAGGGAGGGAGCGAAGCCATTGACCAGGCTGCCAAGGTCCGGCTCGGCCAACTCCAGCTCGACGCTGATGCCGAACAGCCCGATTTGCCTGACGTGTTTTCCAAACAGCTCGCGGATTCTTTGATGCCAGGGTCGTTCGAGACTGTCCTTGAGGAGACGGTCAAAGGTCCGCCGCACCATTTCGGGCAGGGTGTCCACGCCCCCCAGGAACACATGCGCTCCAGCGACTCCTTCGTCGCGCTCGACCAAATGGCGCAAGAACGAGACAAGGGAACTCTTGCCGATACCCCGCTCTCCCGCGACAAAACCGACGCGGAATTGGCCCCGGCACGCGGCGCGCACCAGCGAACGCAGCTGGTTGATTTCGCCGACGCGGCCGACGAAGAACTCAATCGGCACGGGCTGTCCGGGAGTGAACGGACTGTGTTCCGGATCCATACGGCGCTATTAAGGGGCGGCGGGCGGGGTTTGGCAACGTCTCGGGTGTGCCTCGCCCTCGGGCGTTCTCGACCTGCCTTTTGAAGGGCGGCCAGTCTGCGGAAAGACCGGTCGGTGCGCCCACCGCAGGCGGGGCCTGATGGGTTGGCATTTGCGGATGGATTCCTCCCGTGAGGTCTCGGCGCTGATGGCCTTGAGGGGGAGGAAGTCCTCGATGAGTTTGGGGTCGTTGTTCACGGTTTTCATGTCAGAGGGCTTTCGGCAAACCAAGCCTGCACGATTCGCTTAAAGGCGTGGAATGCCCGGTCCTTGCAGCGTTCCAGCCCAACCCGCTCTGCCAGTTCGCGGTAAATGGCTGGGGACCGTCTGACCCTGACCTGTCGCAACGCAGCCTCGAGGCATTCCTTGGGGCGATTCGGCTTTGGAGCACCTTGTGTCCACAATCCTCGCTGTTTTAACCACTGTCGAAGGTCAGGCTGGTGCCCGGCCCAGCCCAAGACGTCATCCACATGTGGGGAGTCGCTCCACACCCAACTTTCGAGCTCCGGTTCAAGTACCAAAACTTCCGCGCGATCTTTCCACCCCGAATCCTCCAATCGCTTTTTCAGGTCGGCTGCAACATCGGAGGCGGGTCGCTTTTCCTGTCCACTGCCCTCGTGGTCGAGCACGACGAGACAGTAATTGGCCCGGTTCAAAAAAGTCTGTAAAACGGCGGGTGCCTCGTGAAAACAGCCGGAATCGCGGCGGGTGTGGACGAGAATCTTGTAACGTACCGCACGAATGCCAAGACTTAGTCTGCGACTTGAGAGCAAGGCGTCGAAGCACTCACGCTCGTCCATCCCCGGCACAAGCATTATGAGGTCGAGGTTGACTGCAGCATTCATCCGAGAACCCCAGTGGCGAACAGCGTTCCAAGATCGGCTCCCCGCTTCCAGTCTCGCAAATTCGGGTGCTCGTCGCCCCGGACGATATCCGTAGCCCCCTTTGGCGTCTTGGCGAAGCAAAGCACATCTTTGGGTTCTGCGAGGGAGAGAATTATGGGCGAATGCGTTGCGCACAAGATCTGAGCCTCGTACGCCGAGGCCAACGACTGATACACGGTTTCCACCGCCAACGGGTGAATCCCGTTCTCTGGTTCCTCGATCAGAAACACCTTTCCGGAATTCCCGGTATGGCCCAGAAGTGTCAGCGCCAACAACCGCAAGGTTCCATCCGAAGCGGTCCACGACGGCACGGCCACTCCCGTGTTGTAAACGAGGCGCAGGTAGCGGTGTTTATCCTCGGGACGCTCCACCGTCTCAATGGTTTCGAGATCCGGCAGAGCCGTACGCACGTGAGCCAACCATCGTTCGAAATCCCGGGGGCGCGTGTTTTTGAACTGCTCGACCACCCACGGGAGATTGGAACCATCCGGGCGAAACATCTTTGGCTGCCCCGGGGGACTTGGTTTGCGCATGGAGGCGCTGTTGAGGGCGATGGTCTCTATGCCGGTCGTGAGGATCGATTTTACCCATGTTGCAACGGGGAATTTCGTCTCGTCTTCAGGCAGGTTTCCAAGCGCTGACTTGCGAGGTCCGAGTTTGAAGGCGTGATCCCAACCTTTTCCGGTTTCGTCGTAAAAGTTGTCATTTCCTGCGGGCACCTTGTTGACGACGGTTTTGATCCCGCGCGCAGGCACCTTCTTGAGAATGGTCTTGGGCGGCGTTTGCACATCAGGGAAAATTTCCCTTTGCACGGGCTTTCCGTCGCCCTCCGAGGTCATAAGAAGAAGTCGCTCTGCCAGGATGCTGTTCTCCCGCGATTTGAGATCGATACCGATGCGGACTTCGTAGCGGCAAACGTCGTAATGCGATGGCAAAAGCTGCCTGCGTTCTTTCGGGATATCGACTTCAATGGCGAGTTCGAATGCATCCTTCTGGTGTTGCCAGACCAAATCTTCCAGATTCTCGGAACGTTCGCCGATGGCAGCATCGAGCCCCTCGGAGACCAGCAGGCCGAGAAATCGAATGATATCGAGAAAGGAGGTCTTGCCGCTGGCATTCGGCCCCACAAGGATCTGGAACGCGGAAATAGGCCGACTCACATGCAGCAGGCACCGGTATCGAAGCGCTTCAACCTTCCGGATCATCTTCCTAACTCCTTCCTAACTCCTGTGCGTTGCTGGCCGCCACGACTGCGTCGGCCGGGATTTCGAAGAATCGTGCGGCGACGATTTCCCGTTTGGCATGGTCGAGTTTTGCGGCCGGGTTTTGGATGCGAACGAGTTCCGGGTTGGGCCCGAGCGGATCCCACACCACATAGAGCCAGTAGGTTTCTGCGAGCTGTTGGGCTTTGTACCACTCGTTGGTGGTCAGGCGCACGGGCTGTCCGCGCGCGCGGCCCTTGACTTCGACACGTTTGACGAGGATCTCGCCCGTGGCGGGATCGAGGATGCGGTGGGCGCGGAGGTCGAAGCCGAGTTTCTGGTGGCCCACCCGCTCGATGCGGTCTTCGGGGAATCCCTCCTGGCGGAGGGCGGCGATGGCGATCTCCTCGGCGGCTTTCTCGCTTTGTTGTCGGAGGTTGGGGTCGGATTCGTTGGCCAGGTCGGCGAGTTGGCTGGCGGTGTCTGTGCCGGGCAACAGGACGACAGCCGTGGCGAGGTGACGGACCGGACCGGTTCGGGCCAGTTCGAGTCGTTTCAGGCCCTGGAGGCGTTCGTCGCGTTGGCGGGATAGTTCTTCCACATATTTGCAGGCCTCATCGGCGGCAAGTTTGAACTCGGGCTTTGTAGAGATTTGGCTCATGAGTTCCATGGCCTGGTTCTGGGCGCGTTTGATGCGCACATCGAAGGAGCGTACCAGGTATTCGCGGCAGATTTGGGCATAGCGGCGCCGTTCTTCCAGGCAGCGGTTTCGGCAGACCTGCTGGTGGGTGGCCTTCAGATAGTCGGCGGCGTCCCGGGGATGGCCGGGCTGGACCGTGGGCGGTGGGTTGGGGTGGGAGGGCAGGTTGAGCAGGATATCGGCGGGCACAACCTCATAGGTCCCCTGCAGTTCGCGCACGGCGACGACTTCTCCGTGGAGGGGAATCTCCTTACCCCGTGAGTCCTCGCCGCGGATGGTGAGTTCGAAGAAGTGGAGGAAGTAAGGGTCAGTGCTCCATGGGTCGAGGTAGATGCCCACGCCTCCCCGGAGGGCGGCGAGTTTTTGGTTGAGCTTTTCGTCCACGGCCGCGTACAGGGGGTGCCCCGGGCCCATCAGGACCGCATCGAGGTGTGCGTCTTGTTCGAGATGGGATTTGTGGAAGGTGACCTTGCGGTAGGAGGGCTCGGGTTTACCAAGGCGCTGGACCGAATGAAGTCGGTCGGAACGCAGGTCGGCCAGCACATGATCGATGCGCCAGAGACCGTCGGCGCGGGGTTCGATCCGCAAACCCACCTCGCGGGCGGCGGCGAGGAAGTAGGCCTCGACGTAACGCGGCATGAGGCGATGTTCCTCGGCTTCAAGGTTGCGGTGCTGGAAGCTGGCGAAGTCCACGTGGCTTCGGGCCAGGGCGATGCCCGTGGCCAGTTCGTACTGTTTGAGTTTTTCGGGGTCGATGCGGTCGATCCGGTCAAGATACTGGTCGAGCCGGCGGGGGTCGTAAGCGGCTTCGCGGAGCATTTCGGGCAGGTTGACCTCATTGAGCGAGAGGACCTGGCCGATGACGTCGAAGACGCGCCCTTCCAGGGCCTGGTTCATGGTCTCCAGCTTTTCGAGTAGACGCTGGAGGATGCGCCCCTCGACGATGGGCTGCCCGTCTTCGGACTCGGTGGCGACGAAATTGAACACGTAGACGTCCCTGTCCTGCCCGATGCGATGGATCCGGCCGAGTCGTTGCTCGAGGCGGGTGGGGTTCCAGGGCATGTCGTAGTTGATCATGAGGTGGCAGAACTGGAGGTTGATGCCCTCGCCGGCTGCCTCGGTGGCCACGCACACCTGGGCGCTGGTGCGGAACTGTTCCTGGGCGCGTTTGCGCTCGTGGGGGTTCATGCCGCCATGGATTTCGCACGTGGTGAAGCCATGGCGCTCGAGGTGCTCCCGAACGTAGGCGAGTGTGTCCCGGTGTTCGGTAAAGATCAGGAGCTTGCCCCGGCCGTCCCGGAGCTCGGCAAACTGAGCCTCCTGAAGGCACTGCGTGAGGGCGGTCAACTTGGAGTCGCTGCCGGATTCCCGCACCCTGCGCGCTTGTTCGACCAGTTCCTTGAGCGCCAGGATTTCCCGGCGGAGTTGGTCCAGCTCAAGGGCGGCGGTGTATTCGTCCACCAAGCGGTCGCGCTGTTCTTCATCGAGGTCGTCCTCATCCTGTTCGGTGTCGGCCAACCGACCCTGGACGGCGGCGAGTCGCTTGAGACGCTGAGCAGGTGGGAGCGTTGCAAGTTCCTGCAGGAGCTCCTGCTGTTTCCTGAGACGCCGTTTCAACGACTCGTGGATGGCGCAGGTTGAGCTGACCAGGCGCCGCTGCAGAACCGTGCGGGTGAGGGCCGCTGATGATCGGCGTGGACCCGACGGCTGGGGGATGAACTCGTTAATGTAGGCCGTGACAGCCTGATAAAGGGCGTACTCCTCGCGATTCAGGCGAAACGTCACCGTCTTCGCATGCCGGTCGGGGAAAAGGCGGCGGCCGTTGAGGTCTCGCAGATCCTCCTTGAGGCGGCGCAGGCACCACGGGGAATTCCTGCCGAGTTTCAGGACGTCTTTTCGGATGATCTGGGCCTCGCCTCCCAGGCGGTGGGGCTCGGGGAAGAGATCGGGATCCAACAGGCGCAAGAAGTGGGCAAATCGATCCTCGTCGCCATGGTGCGGGGTGGCGGTCAACAGAAGGAGGTGGTCGGCCTTTTCGGAGAGTCGTTTGGCCAGTTGGTAGCGTTTGGTTTCGACCACTTCGTCACTGCGCCCGGCCTGGGATTTGGTGTAGGCCGAGCATTTGTGCGCCTCGTCAATGACGACCAGATCCCAGTGTTGCTGCCAGACGCGTTCGCGGACGTCCTCCTGTTTGGCGTAGTCGATGGAGGCGATGACCTGGGAGCATCGCTGCCAGGGGTTGGTGAGTTGCTGCTGGTCCACGGCGGAGAAGATGATGTCGAAAGGCTCGCCGAACCAGCGAAGCATCTCGTCCTGCCACTGAATGGTGAGCGGAGCGGGGCACAGGATCAGGATTCGTTCGATGGCCTCTCGGAGTTTGAGTTCCTTGATGAGGAGCCCCGCCATGATGGTCTTGCCCGCGCCCGGATCATCCGCCAGGAGGAATCGAAGGCGCGGTTGAGGCAGCATGGCCTGGTAGACGGCCTCGATTTGGTGGGGCAGCGTGCGGATGCCCGAAAGACTTACGGCAAACTGGCGATCATGAGCGTAGGCAAGCCGGATCCGCGCTGATTCAACCAGCAGTCGTAACCGTTCCGGATCCGCCGGTCGGAGCGGTGTCGTGCGTTCAGCGCATTCCTCCAATAAAGTGGCAGCTTCGGCCGGCGAGATCACGGTTTCCGCCAAAGTACCGTCCGGCAGGCGGACGCGGCATTCGTAGCCGACCGAGCCGTCTCCGCGAAGGGGTCGTATGTCCTCAAGCCGCACCGGGCAATCGAAGTGCCCGGTGAGGACCACTTCTCTGCCGATGAGTCCGGGAAGGCGATCTTCAGTCATGCCGCTTCTTTTGGTGGGATCTCGCGGGTTGGTTGATGACCGTGGCTGCCATTCGGGACCTTGCAAGGTTGGGGCAGGGGCCTGCCTCGGAACAGGTGTGGGGAAGCGCCAGCACATACCAGCCGGCGGAGCGCGGGAGGGCTTTTCGAAACCCCAGGGAAGCCCGGGGCACCGATCGACCGGTCGGGGACAGGCCGGCCCGGCCCAGGGCGAGGGACGGTTCCTGTTGGCTCATGTCTTCTGTGCGTGACCGCGCTGGCTGATTGATCCTCAATCCCATGGAGAACGTGCCTGCCACGTGAGATGCCATGGGAAGTGTACAGTTGCATACCCCCTCGTCAAAGGGATCCTCGCTGTCGCCCTGGCTCAGACCTGGAGAGGATGGTGTGCGGAGTGCGACCCCTGTGGTGCCAAGCCCGAGCCTCATGGCCTGGCAAATGATGGAAAGCTGCTCCGACGAGGTGACCGCGCCCGATTTTCGGACTGCGCGATCGGTGATCGCGGGGAGCGTTTTGCCACGGTTAAACGCCTCCGAGGATGAGGAGCAGGTCTGGCGACTAGAGTTTGAGGGCTTTGAATCGGTAGGGGAGGTGGCGGAAATGGAATTCGAGGGAGCAGAGGCGCTCGAGTTCGCCGGGCTCGAAATGCCGCGCCACCTCGGGGTCCGCCTTCAGGGTTTGCAGGAAATCGGCATCGTCGCGGCCGGCATGCCGGACCTCCCAGGTCTTCATCGCATTGCGCTGGACGAGGGCGTAGGCCTCCTCCCGGGTCAGTCCCTTGCGGATGAGGGCCAGCAGCACGGTCTGACTGTGGTACATGCCCAGGGAGAGGCCCAGGTTGCGGCGCATGTTTTCGGGATACACCTGCAGGCCGTCCATGAGCCGGCGGAGCAGGTGCAACATGTAATCCAGGAGCGTGCACGAGTCGGGGAAGATGACGCGTTCGACGGAGCTGTGGCTGATGTCGCGTTCGTGCCAGAGGGCGACGTTTTCGAGGGCGGCCATGGCGTTGGCGCGGAGGATGCGGGCCAGTCCGGTGAGCCGTTCCCAGGTGATGGGATTGCGTTTATGGGGCATGGCGCTGCTGCCCTTTTGGCCCTTGCCGAAGGGTTCCTCGGTTTCCAGGACCTCGGTGCGCTGGAGGTGGCGGAATTCGACGGCCCAGCGTTCGATGCTGGCGCCGATGAGGGCCAGCACGGTTTGGAATTCGGCGTGGAGGTCACGGGGCACGACCTGGGTGGCGACGGGGACCGGCCGCAGGCCGAGTTTGCGGCAGACGTAGGTTTCGATGCGGGGGTGCAGGTGGGCGCTGGTCCCCACGGCCCCGCTGAGTTTGCCCACGGCCACGGAGTAGCGGGCGGATTCAAGCCGGCGCCGGGCGCGCCGGAACTCGTCGTACATGCCGGCCAGTTTGAAGCCGAAGGTGATGGGCTCGGCATGGATGCCGTGGCTGCGGCCGATGCAGGGGGTGGATTTGTGTTCGCGGGCGCGTCGGGCGATGACGGGCAGCAGGGCATCGAGATCGGCCAGCAACAGATCGGCGCTCTGGACCAGTTGCAGGGCGAAGGCGGTGTCCACGACGTCGCTGGAGGTGAGCCCGTAGTGCAACCAACGGCTGGCGCGATGGTTGATGCGCTCGGCCACGGCGGTGGTGAAGGCGATGACGTCGTGCTGGAGGGTCTGTTCCAGTTCGCGCTGGCGCCGGAGCAGTCCGGGCAGGTCCTTCAGGCAGGCCTGGCAACCGGCGCGGATGCGGCGGTAATCGGCGGCGGGGACGATTCCGGCCCGGACGAGCGCCTCGGTGGTGAGCAGTTCGATCTGCAACCACAGCCGCAGTTTGTTCTCCTCGGACCAGATGGCCCGCATCTCGGGGCGGGAATAGCGTTCGATCATGGAATCATGATTTCGGGAAGGTTGACCGGGGGCAAATGGGAAAGTGGCCGGGTTCGGCGCGCGCGGTGAGCGGTCGGCCGGAAGGGTCCGGGCGATGCGAGGCGGCCGCGTTTTGGGCTGGGACAAACGGACGGCCCCGTCTGCACCGGTAGAGTTCGATTCGGATACGGCGACCTAGACCAGCGAGGCCACCAGGTCGCCCACCTCGCTGGTGCTGTAGCCCATCTGGCCGGCGGCCAGGCTCTTGAGCTTTTCCCGGACCACGCGGATCACGGCTTCTTCGACGGCCGCCGCCGCGGCGGTCTCGCCCAGGTGAGCCAGCATCATCTGACCTGCGCAAATGGCGGCCAGCGGATTGATGACGCCCTTGCCGGTGTATTTGGGTGCGCTGCCGCCGATGGGTTCGAACATGCTGGTTCCGGCCGGATTAATGTTGCCGCCGGCGGCAATGCCCATGCCACCCTGGATCATCGCGCCGAGGTCGGTGATGATGTCACCGAACATGTTGTCGGTGACGATGACGTCGAACCACTCGGGATTCTTGACGAACCACATGGTGGTGGCGTCCACGTGGGCATAGTCGCGTTTGACGTCCGGGTACTCGCGGCCGACCTCGTGAAAGGCCCGTTCCCAGAGGTCGAAGGCGTAAGTGAGCACGTTGGTTTTGCCGCAGAGGGTGAGCTGGGCGCGTTTGCCCTCGGCGACCTCCTCGGGTTTGAGTCCGCGCCACGGGGTTTGGGCATGGCGTTTTCGGGCGAATTCGAAGGCGTAGCGGAGGCAACGTTCGACGCCCCGGCGGGTGTTGATGCTTTCCTGGATGGCCACCTCGTGGGGTGTACCCTTGAAGACGAATCCGCCCGCCCCCGTGTAAAGTCCCTCGTTGTTTTCGCGGACGACGACGAAGTCAATGTCCTCGGGACGTTTGTCCTTGAGGGGGCAGAAACGCGCGTCGTAGAGCCGGACCGGCCGGAGGTTGATGTATTGCTCGAGTTCGAACCGGATGCGGAGGAGGATGCCTTTCTCGAGGATGCCCGGTTTGACGCCGGGATGACCGATGGCGCCCAGCAGGATCGCGGGGAACCGGCGGAGTTCGGCCAGAACGCTGTCCGGTAGCGTTTCGCCGGTTCGGAGGTAGCGTTCTCCGCCCAGGTCGTAATGGGTGTAGTTGAGTTTGAAACCGAATCGGGCCGAAGCGGCATCGAGGACCTTGAGGGCCTCGCGGATGACTTCGGGACCGGTACCGTCTCCGGGAATGACTGCAATGTCGTATGTTTTCATCTTCCGAACCATCCGGGCGGCCGGGCCGCCGGAGCCCCCCATGCTACGGGTCGCCCGGAGGAGGGCAACCGCTTTCTGAACGGCCGGGCCCGCCGGTTTTGGGCCGGGAGGATTGTTACGCTGGCGGGGTTGGCCCGGTTTGGGGGAACGGGTTGGCGCGCCAAAAGTCGGTGTTACCCCGAATGGACACCGAAACCAGCGCAGCAAGCGACCGCGAAATTCCGGCCGGACTGTGGCTTGGCCGCCTCCGAGCCAATGGCTTTACCGGGAGTTGCGGCGAGGTCGGGCGCGCCGGCGCAGTCTTGGCAGTGGTGTTGGCGGGCCGCCCTGCCGGTTCCGGAGGTTGGTGTCGGTGTCCGGCGATCACCGGCCGGATCGCCAAGCAAACACGGCGTGCGGTTGAACCGGGCCGGCTTCGTCTGCCAGGCGCCGTGGATCGGCGGGCAAGGGCTTGATTTTGCAAGCCGGGGCCGGTCTTCGGAGGAAGGTACGAAGGGTTGCCTCCGACCGTGTTGGCCGGGTGGGGCGGCGCCTTGTTACTCGCGGGTTCGGTAGAATCGGCTTGTCTCGCCCGGGGTGATGCGATGGGGCGAGGCCGGGTTGCCGGGCACATCCGTCCACGGCCCGGTCACCGCCGGCGCATGCTGCAGCACGCCCCGGTTCCATTGCAGCTCAATCTGGTTGCCGACCTTGTGTACGGACAACAGCAACACCCGGGAGGGCGGGTTGGTGATGGGGGTTTGTTGCAGGATCTGGATTTCCTCCGGTGTGAGGGCCCGGTTCCAGAGCGCCACCTCGTCAATCAACCCGGTAAACCAGGCCGAGGCCGCCGCCCGCCGCACCATCCCAACGGCCGTGACCATCGCCGTCAGCGGCCGTACCGGCGTGATCTCCACCGGATCCGGCAGCCCATCCACATACAACTGCGCCCGGTACAGCCCCGGTCCCACCTGCCGCTGCACATACGCAATATGATGCCACGTGCCGTCAAAAGCCGTCCCCAACGAATGCCGATGATCCCCCACCGTCCCGCCCGTGTCGTTGCGAATGTAAATGTCCACCGTCCCGTCAGCCCCGGTGTTGTGCGTCCCAATGCTGAACATCGGATTGTTGTTGGTCAGCGAAGCCTCGCAGAAAACCCGCCGATCCGACTGCACCGGCCCGTTGACCCACAGCGACACCGTAAAGTCCGGATGAT